>JAGGSA010000095.1 GCA_021159325.1 Methanomicrobia archaeon
TCACAAAGCCTCCATAGTTTACATGTTCTCTGCATTTAAAAAGGTTTACCTATATGTGCTTTGTTGCATAATTCAATCTAAACTTCCTCACAATAATTTTCTCTTCTCTCAGAGTTTTTCTTAAAGTCTATTCTTTTTATTAATGTACTGCTCTTAACAACACATTATACAACAAGAATCTATGAGGAAACATTTATAAAGTGAAAAAAAATATCATGAGCAATGATAGGGGCATGGGAAGTTATTCAGTGCATCCTTATGGGAACAGGGCTGGGAGTTATAACAGGGTTAACTCCAGGTATTCATGTTAACACACTGATACCTTTCTTTTACATGGTCAATCCCTCTTTCGAAACATGCATCATCATAGTATCTCTGATGATAACACATACATTTCTTGATTTCATTCCCTCCACACTTCTCGGTGTACCCGATGAAGCTACCGCACTCACGGTACTTCCCACTCATAGAATGCTTCTTGAAGGAAGAGCCATGGAGGCGATAAAACTTACAGCAGTCGGAAGTCTGGGATCGGTACTGTTTTCTTTCCTGATATTTTATCCTGTTTATATGGTAATGCCCCATGTTTACAGTTTTTTAAATCCAAGGATGGCATACTTTCTGATCATGATAAGTGCAGTTCTTATTCTCACAGAAAAGGGAATCAGGAGGATATATTCCCTGTTTGTTTATCTTATATCTGGAATTCTCGGGTATATTGTACTGAATTCTCATATTTTACGGGAAGATCAGAAATTTTTCCCTGTTTTTACAGGTTTATTTGGATTAAGTGTTCTTTTTTTCAGCTTAAAAGATAAAAGTAGATTTCCAGTTCAACCACTTGATTTCAGGCTTCTAATACCGGAGAAAGAGATCTTAAAGGCTATAATAAAGGGATCACTTGCGGGAATGTTTGTTGCATTTTTTCCGGGGATCGGAAATGCTCAGGCCACTATCCTCGTTCAGATAGCCAAGATAAAGAAAAGAATATATGATAACAGATCATTTATAATAGCATGTTCAGGTGTGAACACAAGTAATGCTCTCTTTTCACTTCTTGCCCTCTACACGATCGGAAAACCAAGATCAGGTGCCATTGTGGCGATACAGAGGATCACAGAGATCGATAGAAATGCTCTCATGATACTTTTAGCAGCTATTTTGATAAGCTCAGGGCTGGCAGTGCTTCTCAATCTGTATCTCGGGAAACTTGGAGTTTACTTCATCCAGAAGCTTCCATACAGAAAACTCTGTTTTTGTACATTTCTCTCACTGATCCTTTTGGTTTTTCTCTTCACACATTTTACGGGACTGATAGTCCTTTTTACCTCTCTTTCAATCGGTATTCTCCCACACATTCTGGGAGTTAAAAAATCTCACTGTATGGGAGTTCTTCTTTTACCCATAATTCTGTATCATCTCCGATAACTTCAAAAAATATTGAAGTATATCCAAAGATTTATAAGTTCTGCAAAGAATAAGAAAATAGGTGATAAAAATGAAAAACAGGATATTTCTTATAGGCGGGATCATAGGGATAATCATTATATCGGCCTGTGTTACAGGAAATACAGAAAAAAGCGTAGAGGTGACTGTATACAATCAGAACCTTGGATTGGTGAAAGAAACAAGGGAGATAGAGCTTGAGGAAGGGATCAATACTGTACTGATCCAGGATGTGGCAAAGCTCATAGATCCAACCTCAGTAAGTATAAAAGATCTTACCGCAAATACCGATGTTCTGGAGCAGAATTATCTGTATGATCTGGTCAATAAGAAAAAAATTTATGAGAAATACATAGGGAAAGAGATCACACTCACAGACAAGAAAGGAAATACAGTAAAGGGAACACTGCTGAGTTTTTCAGGAGACGAGATGATAATCCAGAACGAGAATGGTGTTCATATCTTAAAACCTGAAGAGGTTTTCCTTCCGGAACTTCCAGAGGAACTGATCACAAAACCAACACTCAAGTGGCTTCTTGATACAGATAAAAAAGGGAAACACAGCATACAGCTTTCCTATCTCACATCAGGTCTGAACTGGAGTGCCGATTATGTTGCAGTTGTGAACAATGACGATTCAAGGATCGATCTGACAAGCTGGGTGACAATAGAGAATACGAGCGGTGTGTCTTACAGGAACGCTGAGCTCAAGCTTATCGCAGGAGAGGTCCACAGAGTCAGCGAAGCAGGAAGACCCCCTTATCCTACGGTAGAAAAAGCTGAAGAAGCACCACAGTTTGCAGAAGAATCATTTTTTGAGTATCATATGTATACCCTTCAGAGAAAAACAGATATACTGAACAATCAGCAGAAACAGGTGACTCTCTTCAAAGCTGAAAATGTTTCTGTAAAGAAAGAGTATGTTTTTGATACGGGGTACTACTTCGGATACAGTGGAGATAACAAGATAAAAACTATGCTCGCCCTTGAAAACACTGAAAAGAACAATATGGGAATGCCTCTTCCGAAGGGAAAGATAAGAGTTTACAAAAAAGATTCCGATGGAAAGTTACAGTTCATAGGAGAGGACATGATCAATCACACTCCAAAAGATGAGAAGATAAGAGTCTATCTTGGAGTTGCCTTTGATCTCGTTGGTGAGAAGAAACAGACAGATTATAAAAGGATAGGAGACAATGCTGCAGAGATAAGCTATGAAGTTTCTTTGAGGAATCATAAGGACAAAAATGTTGTCATCGCCGTCATAGAGAGGGTCTGGGGAGACTGGGAAATAATAAAATCCTCACACAACTGGGAAAAGGAGGATGCATATACTGTAGTATGGTACATAGATGTCCCAGCAAACGGTGAGACTGTACTCACCTATACCATAAGAACAGAATGGTAAACCTTTTATTTTTTTTATTTTTCAGAATCTTCATGATAAAAAATTCTGAAGAAGAACTCATATCTGTAAAAGAAGATAATCCTGAGGCAGTTGCAGCGTTTTTAAGTATCTCAAAGAATTATTTCTCCGATATTCCTATCGATAAAAGAGAAAAATTTATTCAGAGCAGTCAGAGGGAACACAATCGCTGGCTATTACTTTTAAAGTATAAAAATGAATACATAGGTTTTGTGCATATGAAAATAGGGGGTGAACGCCCTGGATGGGGATTTATTCTGGAGTTTTACATAGTTCCAGACAAACGCAGACAGGGATGGGGACGCAGATTGTTCAATTATGTTGTGAATATACTTCAGGCTCATGGTGTAAATAACATCTGGTTATGGAGTGCTTCGGACGCTGAACCTTTCTGGTATTCACTTGGATTCAGAGAGACAGGAGAGGTAATGGAAGGTAAGAAGGTCATGGAGATATCGCTGAGATGAATAAAATGTGATCTCCCTGAGCACACATTAGGGAGTGATAGCTTTAAATATTTTCTAATCATAATATTTATATGCGGGGGGAGCGGGCCCAGGTAAGGCGATAGACTCGAGATCTATTGTTCGTATGAACGCAGGGGTTCAAATCCCCTCCCCGGCGTAGATCATGTATATCGATTCATGCATATCCTTTTTAACTTCTCAAAAGAATCAATAGCATGGTTAAGATAATTTTCTTAGGCAGTGGTGGAGGCAGATACATCTGTGTAAATCAGAAAAGAGCCACAGGAGGATTCATTGTAGATAAATATCATATTGATCCCGGGCCAGGTGCTTTATTGAGAGCACTTGAAAAAAATATAGATCCAAAGAAACTGAAAGGTGTCTTTGTTTCTCATAGACATATAGATCACTGCAACGATGCATCTCTGATGGTGGATGCAATGACAAACAGTCTGAACAGAAAAAAGGGAGTGTTTATAGGCTCAAAGAACTGCTCAGATCTTTTGTATCCTGAAGAAAAAAACTTCCTGGAAGGATATTATCTCTTAGAGAAAAATGATAAAGTTTCTTTGGGAGATATGAATGTAGAGGCCGTTGAGACAAGACATATGGAGGAGACAGGTATAGGATTTAAGTTCTATACTGAATGGGGTATAATTTCATACACATCAGATACAGAGTATTTCTCAGGATTGAAAGCACATGAGGGAGCAAGAATCCTTATCCTGAACGTTACAAGGCCAAGAAAATACAGGATCCCCTTTCATCTTTCAACAGAAGATGCTGTTGAATTAATCGCTACAGTGAAACCTGAACTTGCTGTGATCATACACCTTGGAATGAGGATGCATCCCATTGCAGAAAAAGAAAAAAAATTTATAGAGGAAGAAACAGATACAAAAACTATTATAGGTGATCTTGGCACTGTGATTACAATGGAAAAGGATATAAATATAAGTAAAATCTGAGGTGCTAAAATGCTTGGTGAGTACAAACCAGGAGAAATAGAAGAAAAAATACAGAGGTTCTGGGAAGAAAAAAGAATATATAAGTTTGATCTCCAGAGTGAAAAACCAATATTCTCCATAGACACACCTCCACCCACTTTTTCCGGCGAGATACATATGGGCCATGCCATGAGCTATTCTCAGGCTGAGTTCATGGCGAGATACAAAAGGATGAGAGGATACAATGTGTTTTATCCCATGGGATTTGATGATAATGGTCTTCCAACAGAGAGACTGGTAGAAAAAAAATATGGTGTGAACATAGAGGAAATAGGGAGAGAAAAATTCGTGAAACTCTGTCTGGAGGAAACAAAAATAGGGAGAGAGAAATACAGAGATATATGGACAAAACTGGGAATATCTGTGGATTGGGATCTTTCATACTCCACCATAAACAATCACTGTCAGAGACTGGCTCAGATATCCTTTATAGAGTTATATAAAATGGGGAGACTTGAAAGAAAAAAAGAGCCTGTTATATGGTGTCCTCACTGCAAAACAGCAATAGCACAGGCTGAGTTAGAGGATAAAGAGGAGGACACCTTTTTAAATACGATCATTTTCAAGACAGAGGATGGGAAAGACCTCCAGATAGCAACAACAAGGCCGGAGTTTCTTCCATCCTGTGTTGGTGTTGTGGTGCATCCCTCAGATGAGAGATATAAGGATCTGATAGGAAAATATGCTGTAGTCCCTATATTTGGAAATAGAGTGAAGATAATAGCGGATCATAGAGTTGATAGAGAGTTTGGAACAGGAATTGTGATGATCTGTACCTTTGGAGATAAAACAGACATAGAATGGTGGAAAGATTATAATTTAGATCTGATCATCTCTATAAATAAAGATGGAACTATGAACGAGAAGGCGGGAAAATTCAAAGGAATGAGCTTAAAAGAAGCCAGAGAGGCGATATTAAAAGAGCTGGAATCTAAAAATCTATTGATAAAAAGAGAAAAACTTCATCATATAGTAAATACCCATGAAAGATGTGGTACTCCTGTGGAATACTTAGTTGAAGATCAATGGTTCGTTAAGATACTCGATTTAAAGGATGTCTGGATAAAACAGGCGGATAAGATGAACTGGTATCCTGAATTCATGAAAAAGAGATACATATCATGGGTGGAGAATCTAAAATGGGACTGGTGTATTTCCCGACAGCGGTATTATGGGGTACCTTTTCCTGTGTGGTACTGCAAAAAATGCGGGAGTGTTGTCCTGCCAGAAAAAGAAGATCTTCCTGTGGATCCTCTTAAAGATAAACCAAAAAAACCGTGCAAATGCGGAAGTACAGAGTTTATACCTGAAAAAGATGTTATGGATACCTGGTTCACTTCCTCATTAACACCTCAGATAATAGCAAAGTGGGAATGCGAGGATTCTCTTATGGATAAAATATATCCAAACTCGTTGAGACCACAGGCTCATGATATAATAAGGACATGGCTCTTTTATACAGTTGTAAAAAGTTACTTTCATAACAACAGCATTCCATGGTACGATATAATGCTCTCAGGCTTTGGTCTTGATGAAGAGGGAAGAACGATGCATAAATCAAAGGGAAATATTATTTTACCCTTAGATGTCGTGAAGAAATACTCTGCTGATGCTGTGAGATGGTGGGCCTCCTCTGTAAAATTAGGTGATGATCTTCCTTACAGTGAAAAGGATGTCATAGCGGGACACAGACTATGTATTAAACTATGGAATGCATCCAAACTAATTTCTTCTCATATAGACGAAAAAATAGAGTCCTGTGAACTCAGAGAGGTAGATAAATGGATTCTGAGTAAAATAGATCATGTGATAGAAAAAACAACTGCGTATCTGGATAGATATGAGTACAGCAAGGCGAGGACACTCATAGAAACATCTTTCTGGCATGATTTCTGCGATAACTATCTGGAGATAGTAAAGTACAGAGTTTATGAGAAAAAGGATAAGGCGGCTAAATATACTCTCTACAATGCCCTTCTGGCTTATCTGAAGCTTTTTGCCATCTATATACCTCACATTACAGAGGAGATATACCAGAGCATATTCAAAAAATTCGAAGGATACGAATCCATCCACATATCTCCATGGCCTGAAAAGATGGGGATAGAAAAGAGCGATCTTGGTGAGATCTGTGTCGAGATAATATCCTCTCTGAGAAAATGGAAAAGTGATAAAGGAATGCCTTTGAATGCAAAATTAGAACATATAACTATATTTTCATTGAAAAATCTTAAATCCATTGAGGAAGATATAAAAAATCCGATGAATGTACAAAGAATAGAATTTAAAGAGGGAAAACCTGAAATAGAAGAAAAAATAATAAAAGTAGTGCCGAATTACAGAGTTATAGGACCTTCTTTTGGAGAAAAAACAAAAGAAATAATTAAACTTCTACAGAACCCGGAGATTGCAAAGAGAATAGATTCCGGAGAGACAGTGACCGAATACAAACTCTGCAGAGATCATATATCCAGAATAGAAAAAGAATACATGGCAGAAGGGAAGAAGGTGGATATAATAACAGGAAAAGACTATATCATAGAGATATTCTGAACTCTCGCACCATATTTCTGGATTACCAGAGAAGCTACATAATTTCCCATCTCACAGCATTCTTTCAGTGATTTATCTTTCAAAAGACCTGATAAAAAGCCTGCGTTGAAGGCATCTCCTGCTCCCGTTGTATCCTTCACAGTAACATTTTTAGCTTTAACTTTGAACTCCTCTCTCTCACTCCTCAGATAGCACCCTTCCCTGCCCATGGTAACAACTACAATCCTGCATCCCATATTCAGAAGCTTTTCAGCGGCTCTCCTGTAACTCATCCCTGTCATTGTTTCTATCTCCTCCTTTGTGGGAAAAACAGCATAAGATCTTTCTATTATTTCCTCTAAAGCATCCAATCCCATGTGGCTGTACATATCTCCAGGATCAAATGTTATTTTACATTTTACTTTCTTAACTATCTTTTTCTGAGTTTCAAATGATAAAAATGATTTTGAACATGCGAAAGATGTAAGATGTAGATATCTACATTTCATATAGTTTAAATCTATGTCCTTTATATCTATAAAATCATTTACGCCTGGGTTTACTATTATGGCTCTATCCCCTTCTGGTGTAACGAGAACATAGGCAGTTCCTGTTCTTCCCTCTACAATCTTTATCCCATTTTTGTCCACACCTCCAAAGTTCTTAAGAAAGAACTTTCCTTCCTCGTCATTCCCGATTTTCCCGATATATCCAGTGGAAAAGCCCATTATACTGAGATCATAAACAGTATTTGCCGCAGAGCCTCCTGCCATCATCTCCTCTTTTTTTACATGACATCCCTGATCTTTCTTCGGTATTTTATCAACTAAAAAAATTCTGTCAACATTTAAAGCTCCGAATCCTATAACATCAAACATTATCCCAGCTCCCCCGCTTCTCCTCTCAGGATCCTCCTGTATTTTTTATGAATCTGAACGATCTCCTCCATGTTATCCTCCACATAATGGAAATATCCCTCCCCTTTCCAGTTTCTTATAAATTCTTTTTTGTCCTCTGCTTCTATGAAATCAGCGAGAGGTGAAAGATCTCTCCCTGCAAATGCGAACTCTGCATGAGGTATGGCATACTCATTACCATTAAAAACTATACTTACTCCTCCCTTCTCCTTTACTTCTCTTAACATCTTAAAATCCGTTATACTGTCCCCAACAGCCACCACACTCTTCATATCTCCGTTCTCTTTCCTTAGAATATCATAAATAGCTTCTGTTTTATATTTTCCTCCAATGACTTTTGTGTTTTCTATTATTTCTTTTATTTTTTTATCAAGATTCTCATAAAAATCATTGAAAAAAGCCTCTATATCGTTATCTTCAAGATTCAGTATCTGTTTCTCTGTTTCCCTGAGATCTATATCATAACTGAGATAATCATTTAGAGGAAGTTTTGTGCAGTATATATTTTCTTCTGATACTCCTATTCTTTTTCCAATGGAATAAGCATGCTGTTCATAGCTTGTAGAGATTATATAAAATTTATGATTCTTTTTCAATTTTGAAACAAGCTCCCTTACACCTTTATTTATCTTAGCCTTTTCCGAAACTTTTTTTATATCCTCCTCAGTTATTTTATGTGATATCAAAAAGGGAAGTATTAAAGCCAGTGTATACCCCGCTTCGTAGTCTTTCTTTTTCAATGCCAGTATATCATCGTATTTCGATATCTTTGAAAAGATCCTATCACCATCGGGGATAAGTTTCATGACCTCGTAAGCATTATCCTGTGGAGATATTGGACCTTCGAGATCAAAACATACTATCATACTTTTCCTACAATGGAAAGAAATAAAAGAGTTTTTATCCAACAACAAGAATCTCCGGTTTCAGTATCAGAAGTAATCCAAGAAGCAGCATCAACAATCCGCTTATGAGTTTTAGAATTCTCCCCTGGTTTTCACTGAGCTTTCTTCTTCCCATCGTGAGAACAAATATCATCACTATGATGAGCAGAGGTATCACATAAATTATGTTATATGCAACTAAATAAAGATAATACTGCACTGTGGGAAGAGCATTCAGAGTCAGTATCCTCGTATATATCGCAGGAAAACCTGCAGAGCATAGAAGTTCTATAAGATTTGCAAAGAATGCCAGTGCCATTGTACCTATAATGAGAGGAAAAGTACTCTCCTCTTTTATTACTTTTCTCATCTTTTTAATAAGCCCTGGTTTTTTGGATTCTGGTATTGTGAGGGATACTCCCTTTTTAAAAAAGAAGAAATCCTTCATATTTACTATTCCCGCCGTTATAGCTATTATCCCTATAATGATTCTCAGGATATCCACATACCCTATCAACAAAAAGAAGTTCAGCCATGCTGTCATGAAGAGGAAGTATACAAATGCAGATGTAAAAACAAATATTAAACCCACTATCAGCATTCTTTTTCTGTTTCTCACATATATCAAAAGGGTCAGTAAAAAGCATAGTACCCATATAGCACAGGGATTAAAACCATCCAAACCAGCTATCACAATGGTGAGAACTGGCAGGTTTATCTTTGAGGGATCTATCTCCCCAAAAAAAGGAATTTTTATATTCTCTGTTTTTTCCTCCTTGCTGCTCAGAATATTTCCATTGAGATCTATTTCCACATAAACTGTTCTGCTTTTTGCTGTCCATTTTACAATGTATCTATCTTTTTCCACATCTATCTCCGCATTTGCATTCGGGAAATCTTTCAAAAGATCTTTAACAAGAGGATCTTCTTTTGAAATCTCTATGGCTTTTTCCTTTGTCATCTCTCCAATTCCCTTTACTTTCTCCATGGGGTCTATACATCCATTTTCAAAGCAGATATCAAGTTTTTCTTTTATATCCATACCTGTTGTTTCCTTATCAACAAAACCTGGCACATAATCATTACCGATAAAGATAATGGGTGTTATTATAGTTGCACCATACGCATCACAGAACTCTCTCAGGAGTTTGTAATTTTCTGGATTCCTTGAAACTTCATACATCACTATCTCCATTCCCGGATAATTGTCCTTTATTTCATCAAGGAACTCTTTTTCTGTCTCGCAATGCGGGCATCCCTCAGACCAGAATAAGTAAATTTTAAAATGATGATTTTCAGAACTGACAAGGGGTATTATCAGAAATAATGCCAGGACAATGAAAGCCATCTTTCTCATCATATCACCTTTCTTGCTAATGTCAAAACAGTTTATAAATCTTTGGGAGTGAACAGTTAAACTTCATAACAATAGAAGGTAAGCAAAAAACTCCAATTCAAAGGATATACGAGAAATGATTTTCATACTTTACACAAAATTTTTATAGATATAATCCAAAGGAGAGCCTTATGAAAAAAAATTACCCAAATGAAACAATACGAGTTTTGCATGAGCATGCAAGCTGTAGAAACTTTTCTGATAAAAAGATTGAGCCAGATGTTTTAAGGTATATCCTTGAATCGGGAATCCATGGACCTACAGGAGGAAATTTACAGCCTTATTCTATTATAAAAATAGAAGAAAAGGATAAAAAGGAGAAATTAGCAGAACTATGTGAAGAACAGAGTTTTATCGCGAAAGCACCGATCGATCTTCTCTTCTGCATTGATCTTCACAGACTGAAAAGATGGGCTGAGCTTGAATCTGCGCCTTTTACCGCCACAGATTCCTTCCGGCATTTCTGGATAGCATTTCAGGATACTGTTATATGTGCCCAGAATATCTGTGTTGCTGCAGAGTCTCTGGGTCTGGGAACTGTATACATAGGCTCTGTACTCGAATGCCTTAAGGAGATTAAAGAGATGTTTCAGCTACCAGATGCTGTTTTTCCTGTGGTACTCCTCTGTATGGGGTATCCGGAGAGAGAGTTGCACCCCCAGAAAAAGCTTGGTGTGGATGTTGTTGTTCATTCAGAAAAATATCGTGAGATGGATGATAAGGAGATTCTGGAAGTATTCAATGAAAAATATTCTGAAAGAAAGCTGGAGATCACTGAAAAAAGATTGAGGATGATAGAGGAGACGTGTCGTAAAGCACATGGAGAGAAATTTGCTGAAAAATGCATTGAAAAGATCAAAGAAAATGGATATATAAATATGGCACAGTACTACTTTGGAGTGCATTATCGTGCCGATCAGATGAAGACAGGGAATGATCTGTACTTACAGCTTATGGAAGAGTTTGGGTTCAGATTGTTTAAGGGAGGAGTATAGAATAAGTTTTTATAATCTGGTAATAAAAATCTATTACAAGGTGATATCATGCTTGAAGAAACAACGATCTCAAGGATAATAATAAAGGAATACATGGAGGAGCTTCTCAATGCTCTCGATGTAGATGTGGCTGTAGTGGGAGCTGGACCCTCGGGACTTGTTGCATCTTACTACCTCTCCAAGGAAGGAATAAAAACAGTGATCTTCGAAAGGAAGCTTAGCATAGGTGGTGGTATGTGGGGAGGAGGAATGATGTTCAATAAAATCGTTGTCCAGGAGGAGGGAAAAGAGATCCTGGATGAGATGGGTATAAAAACAAAGGAAGCTGAAAAAGGATACCACGTCGCTGATTCTGTGGAGGCAGTGGGAAAGCTCATATCAAAAACTGTTTCCGTGGGTACCAAGATATTCAATCTCATAACAGTTGAGGATGTGATGCTTAAAAACAGAGGAGTGGAGGGACTTGTTCTGAACTGGACAGCTGTAGAGATGAGCAATCTCCATATAGATCCCCTGACAGTGAAAACAAAAAAGGTTATAGATGCTACAGGCCATGATTGCGAGGTCGTAAGGGTATTGGAAAGAAAGGTGGGACCGAAACTCAGTACTGAAACAGGTAAGATCATGGGCGAAAAACCCATGTGGGCAGAGATTGGAGAAAAGATTCTCATAGAGAATACAAAAGAGGTTTATCCTAATCTTTATGTCACAGGGATGGCAGCAAATGCTGTTTTCGGATCTCCAAGAATGGGGCCTATATTTGGTGGAATGCTCCTTTCCGGGAAAAAAGCTGCCGAAATGATAAAAAAGGTGATTCAATAATGGATATCGAAGAAATTGCGAAAAAAGAGGAGATTGAGGAGGAAAGACTGAAGAGATATATAAAAGAGGGGAAGATTGTCATATTGAAAAATATAAATCATGATATAGAACCCGTAGCTGTGGGAAAGGGAGTGAGAGTCAAGGTAAATGCAAATATAGGAACATCAAGAAGTTTTATAGATCTTGAGACAGAGAAGGAAAAGGCAAGAGTTGCAGAAAAATATGGTGCAGATACGATCATGGATCTGAGTACAGGTGGAGATCTTGATAAGATAAGAAGAGAGATAATGAAAACAGTGAGTATCCCCATTGGTACAGTGCCAATATACCAGGCAGCAGAGGAGCAGCTTAAAAGGAAAAGAGCCATTGTGGAGATGACAGAGGATGATATCTTCAATGCCATTGAGAAACATCTGAAAGATGGCGTTGATTTTATAACTGTTCATGTGGGGGTGACAAGAGAAACGATAAAAAAGCTGAGAGAAAGATTATGTTCAGTTGTTTCAAGAGGAGGATCTTTTCTCGCTGCATGGATGATCCATAATGAGGAGGAGAATCCTCTCTACAGAAACTTTGATTATTTACTGGAGATGGCAAAGAACTTTGACGCTGTCCTGAGTCTGGGAGATGGATTGAGACCCGGGTGTATAAAAGATGCAACAGATTTCTCTCAGCTCTCAGAGCTTTACACCCTTGGAAAACTGGTGAGAAGATCAAGGGAATATGGAGTTCAGAGCATGGTGGAGGGACCGGGACATATACCACTTGACCAGATAGAGGCAAATGTTCTCTTAGAGAAAAAGATATGTGATGAAGCACCTTTTTATGTTCTTGGACCGATAGTTACAGATGTATCTCTTGGATATGATCATATCACCGGAGCCATTGGTGGTGCGATGGCAGCGCTCTATGGAGCTGATTTTCTCTGTTATGTCACGCCATCTGAGCATCTGGCTTTACCCACAGTGGAGGATGTGAAACTCGGTGTTATAGCGTCAAGGATCGCTGCGCACTCAGTAAACTTATTGAGAAAGAAAAGATCTTTTGAAAAGGATATGAGTGTTGCGAGGGGAAGAAAACTCCTGAACTGGAAAACACAGATAACGCATAGTATAGATCCTGAGTTTGCATCTTCTGTTAGAAAAGAAAGATCAGGAGATATGGAAACATGCAGTATGTGTGGAGACCTATGTGCCATAAAGATACTGAGAGAAGCTCTGAAATAAATGCATTAACAATTGCAGGGTCAGATCCTGTTTCAGGTGCGGGGATACAGGCAGATATAAAGACATTTCATGCTTTTGGTCTTTACTGTGCCTCTGTGATAACTTCCATAGTGATACAGAATACCTCAGGCGTTGTTGAGAGGATGGATCTCTCCGTAGAGAGCGTTGAAAAGCAGTTAAATGTAGTTCTGTCGGATATGGATATAAAAACTGTAAAGATTGGCGTGATTCCAAAAAAAGACATCTCTTTCATAGTCAGGGGATATATAAAAGATTTTGAGTATGTTGTTTACGATCCTGTACTGGAATCAAAGAACGAATATAAGCTCATGGATAATGAAAATCTGAGTTATATAAAATCAGAGTTCATAAAAGACATTTTTTTAATAACACCAAATATGAGAGAGGCTGAAATTCTTACAGGAAGAAAAATATTAACAAAAGAAGATATAAAAGAAACCTGCAAAGTTTTGCATGATATGGGAGCTAAAAATGTTCTGATAACAGGAGGAGATCTTAATTCAGCTGACATATTATACAATGGAAGTAAATTTTTTGAATATAGATCGGAAAAAATAAAAAAAACTGTTCATGGGACAGGATGCACGTTTTCCTCTGCCATAGCAGCAAATTTAGCGAAGGGGAATACTCTTGAGAGATCCATAGAGATATCGAAAAAATACATAACAGAAGGTATAAAGAACTCTGTGAAGTGTGGAAAGGGATACGAGGTGATAGATCATCTCTACAGATTGAAAAAGGAATCTGAAAGATACTGTGTGTTAAAAGATCTTGAAAGAGCATTTTATATGCTTAAAAATGAGAATATATACGATTTCATACCAGAAGTCCAGTCGAATCTTGTGTTTTCCCTTAAAGATGCCGAAAACATAGAGGATGTTGCGGGATTCCCGGGAAGAATTATAAAAGTGGATAAAAAAATAGAGATCCTTGGTTTTCCGGATTTCAATGCTTCAAGACATATGGCTGGTCTTGTACTTACCGTCATGAAGTATAACAGGGAAATAAGATCCGCAATGAACATAAAATACTCTGAAGAGATAATCAAAGCATGCAAAAACTTAAATTATACTGTTTCTTACATAGACAGAAAGAACGAACCTGAAGAGATCAGAAAAAGGGAGGGAGAATCTCTGAAATGGGAGATCGATGAAACCTTTAAAAAAACAGGGAAGATTCCAGATGTACTCTATGATCTGGGGGATATCGGGAAAGAAGCTATGGTGAGGGTATTCGGGAAAACTCCTGAAGATGTGGCTGAAAAGATTATAAAAATTCATCGTTTACTGGAGGAAGTGCAATGAACATAAAATATGCTGTTTTTGGTTTTTTATCACCTTTAACTGCTTTTATTTTTATAGCTGCAGCTATACATGTCCATCATTTTCAGTTTTCGGGAAATGCTTTGAGTGACATGGGGAGAGTAGGACTTGAAAAAAACTATATTTTTAATTCGGGACTGATATTATCTGGTATTTTTGGATTTATATTCTCTATTTCTCTTTTGAATGAACTAAAAAGACATGAAAAGATCCCGGGAAGCATCTTTCTCATTGCCACAGTTTTCCTGATCTGCATAGGGATCTTTCCGGAAGGAACTGATCCGCATTTCTTTTTCTCTGTGATGTTCTATCTTTTCGCAGCACTCTCCATCTTCATCTTCGGAGTCTCTATCATCTCAAGGGATAGAAAAATGGGGGTCTTCTCGATCTTTATACCGATCATCGGAACGATCCTTGCCTTAGGTCCTCACTGGGATGGCGTGGCTATACCCGAAACGATAGGAGCATTTTTTATATCCCTGTGGGTGATTTTAATCTCCCATAGATTGTGGAGAGGAAAAATATGAGATCGATTCCATAGCAAGAGCAATCATCGTGGAGAATGGATATCCCGTGTATAAACATGAGCTTGGACATCAGAGAGGTCCACAACGACGAATACGTTCTGGCTTTTCTCTGAAACCCACAATCTCAGAAGAGATAAATCTTGGGCTTGAAGACGATATTGTAGTGGAAAAGAAAGCAAAACTCCTCTCACATCCACAGAAAGAAATTATTCTAATATAAAAGTGGAGAGGAGGGGCGATGTTGATTCCTGTTTCCCTATAGGGCGTGTTTTCCTCGATGGCGGATGGAGTGTTTCTCCTCTCCATTATAATCTATTGATCTTCAGGTATAAAAACTTTTCTATCTCATTATATTGCCGATAACAAAAGTGGAGCTTCCAGTTCTTTAAGACTTATTTCTACTGAACAAGTCTTTTAAACTTTATAAAGTGTTATGAGTATCATGAGTATGAATGAGGAAATAAAGAATTGCAGACGATGTGATCTCTGGAAAACGAGAACAAATGTTGTTGTCGGAGAGGGGTCACTGAGTGCAGATATAATGTTCATAGGGGAGGCTCCCGGATACAATGAGGACAAACAGGGGAGACCATTTGTTGGCAAAGCAGGAAAAATACTAGACGAGCTTCTGAACTCAGTGGGATTGAAAAGAGAAGAGATATATATCACAAATATACTGAAGTGTAGACCTCCGGGGAACAGAGATCCACTGCCTGAGGAGATAAAGGCATGCACACCATATCTGGATGAACAGATAGAGATGATAGATCCCAGAAAAATATGTACACTTGGAAACTTCGCAACAGATTATATTCTCACCAGTTTTGGACTGAAATCTGAGAATATTGGAAGAATCCATGGAAAAATATTCAAAGCAAGTGAAACTCTGGATATAATTCCTCTTTACCATCCTGCTGTCGCTGTTTACAACCCAAATATGAGACCTATTCTCATTGAGGATTTCAAAAAAATACTGTGATAATTTACCTTCTTCCTCTTCTGTGTCTTCTTCCCCGCATTCTAAGCCCCAATCCCGATCTTCTGTCATATAATGGTGCATTTTGGGAAGATTCGGTATTTTCGAGAATTATCGCATGTCTCGGGCACGAGGCAGCAGCTTCCTTTATACATGTAGCATTTTCATTTTTTATCTTTGCAGTTCCACCTATAACTTCGATTCCATCGGGGCATATGCCTGCACAGATTCCACAGCCCATACATCTACTCTCATCTATTTTTACCATTTTGAGCCTCTTAAAGGTTTATCTCTTCTATAAACTACCACTCATTTTCTCCTTATAAACCTTTCCAGTATCCAAAATCATTTAAACTGTGGAGAAGATAGATATCATGAAGTATGCTGATGCAGGAGTGGATGTCAGAGCGGAAGAAAAAGCCGTGAAAGAGCTTTTAAAAGTTATAAAGCCATCCTTGGATCTCAGGGATAAGATGAGATCTGAATCCGGGAAGTATTCGGGATATTTGAAGTTAGGAAAACATTATCTGGCTTTATCAACAGATGGTGTCGGTACGAAAACCCTTGTTGCAGAGAAACTCAATAAATACGATACCATAGGCATAGATCTCATTGCGATGGTGGTGAATGATCTCATATGCGATGGATTTGAGCCTGTGGCTCTATCTGATTACATAGTCGTCAGGGAGCCGGATGAAAACTTCATGAAAGAGATCGGAAAGGGATTGATGAAAGGAGCAGAAGAGGCAAATATAGCAATAATCTCAGGTGAGACTGCTGTGCATCCAAACATGAATCAGAAGTTTGATCTTGGAGCCACAGCTCTTGGCATATCAGAAAATCCCATAAGTGCTAAAACAGAGGAAGGAAACATAATCATAGGATTAAAATCCTCTGGAATACATAGTAACGGTATCTCACTGGCAAGAAAACTTTTTGAAAACGATGAAAGACTTTTGCGAGAGGTCTTAAAACCCACAAGAATATATGTGAGGGAGATACTGAATCTGATCTCAAATGTGCATGTAAAGGCTCTTGCGCATATAACAGGTGGTGGTTTCCTGAAGCTCAAAAGAATAGCTTCAGGAGTTAGGATTGATCTTCCTGAGATCCCCCATATTTTCAGAGAGATCATGGAGAGAGGAGTGGAGTTTGAGGAGATGTGCAGGACGTATAATATGGGGATAGGTTTTGTTGTAGTTGTGGAGGAGAAGGATCTTGATACTGCTCTTGATCTTCTGAAGGATGGAAGAGTGATTGGAAAGATCACAAAAGAAAAGATAGTAATCAATGATCATCTCATAAGCTTATAACTTATCTCTCCTGTCTTTAAATTGATAATAACAAGATATACATTGTCATCCTTAGAGATAACGAGCCTGAGAAAATTTTTCTCTGAGGTGTAATCAACAACTCTGTACCCCTTCTTAGTATAGTATTCCAGTATCACAGGAGATATCTCCTCCTTTTTTCCTGATCTCAGGGATAATATAGAGAGAATAAGAAAAACAGGAATGAATATCATTATAAAGTATTTCCATACTTCTCCATAGGATTTTTCAGAGGATTTCTCAGGGATCTGTTTTTCCTGTGTAAAGGATTTTTGATCGAGAAACTCAAGGGATTTCACAAGGATGATCTCACATGCTCTCTCTCCCTCGTCTTCCAGTGTGGTAGAAGAAGGTCCCCACTCCATCTTTTCAATCTTATCGCCCATATTTTTTCTTCCTGTAATATATACAAGAGATCCTGAGATCCTGATATAATCTCCCTTCTTTATTTCAAGGATCTTGTCAAATATCTCCTTTGTGCTTGGGATGAGGTGATTGTTGCTCATATGTGTCCTCAAATAATAAAATGTTATCTCTGAGTCATGGGGAGTATAGTAGTAACTGCAGTATCTGTACTCCATCTTCACCTCAAGGTTCTTTTTGATCTCAGGTTTCAGTACATCTCCCCATGCCAGTGCCACATCTACCAGCCCGAAGGGTGCTTTTTCCTCCTTATAAAATCTTATACCAAGAACTTCCCCTTCCACAGTATAATCCATCATCTCTTCAATATTAAAAACCCATCCTGTATTTGTCTTTATCGTATTTTCATCCTCAAACCAGTAATCCTTTCCAAACTCATAAACATCATGAGACGTAACTGAAGGGATGAGAAAGAGAATGAGAATGATCACTCTTTTCATAGATAAAACTGATATTAAAAATATAAAAAACTTTCATTAAGTTTTTTAACTCTTCTGATGTATAAGATCTATGAGAGCATTGTATGTAGGAAGATTTCAGCCCTTTCATAAAGGACATCTCCATAACATTGAAAAGATCCTTGAGGAGAACGATGAGATCATAATAGGTATAGGGTCTGCTCAGTACTCACACACACTGAAAAATCCATTTACATGTGGGGAGAGAATAGAGATGATAAGAAGAAGTTTAAAGGAGCTTTCGAGAGTGATGATAATCCCGATCACAGATCTTCATGTCCATTCCTTATGGGTGAAACATCTCTGTAGCTTTGTTCCAAAGTTTGATGCAGTTTACTCCAATGAGCCATTAACAGTAAGACTTTTCAGGGAGGAGGGATTCCCGGTAAAACCCCTCCCCCTCTATTCAAGAGAACACTATGACTCAACAAAGATAAGATCAAAGATTTTAAAAGGTGAAGACTGGAAAAGTGATGTTCCCGAAGCTGTTTACAACTTTATAAAAGAGATAAAAGGCGATGAGAGATTGAGAGAGATCGCAAAAACAGATAAAATCAGGTGAGAAAATGCATCTTCTTTTTAAACATGTGGATTATATATACTGGAAAACGAAAAAAAAAGCTGTAAAAAATAGAGAGGAGCTGAATGAGGAAAACAGAGAAAGAAGAATAGAAGAAGCTCTTCTTGTTTACCTTGCCATAGAGGAAGGAGACAGTGATAAAATAGATGATGCTGTAAATGAAATTCTGGACGTGTCTGGAAGAATAAAGGCAAAGAGGATAGTTTTATTTCCGTTTATTCATCTTTTTATAGATAAACCAGCATCTCCTGAAGTATCCATGCATATTTTAGATGAGATCACAAAAAAACTTGGAATGGAGGTCTACAGGATTCCCTTTGGGTGGTATAAGGAGTATGAGTATAGAAGTAAGGGACATCCACTATCCACATTATCAAGGAGAGTATGATGTTTCTATCTCTTAACTCTGGAGGCATAGATTCCCCTGTGGCCGCATATTTAATTCTAAAAAAGGGATATGATCTGGACTTTATATACTTTGAGAACCCAGACAAAACTCTTAAAGAAAGAACTCTTGGTACAATAAAGAGAATTTCAGAGATATTTGGAAAAAAATTTAAGCTCTATCTCATAGATCATGAATCCTTTTTAAATGAGTTCATGGAGAATACAGGGAGATGGGATAAAAAATTTACATGTGTATTCTGCAAGAGAACGATGTACAGGATCTCAGAGGCCATATCTGAAAAATATGGATATAAAGCACTGGTGACAGGCGAAAATCTCGGTCAGGTGGCTTCTCAAACTTTAAAAAATCTCTATGTGCTGGAACAGAGCGTGAAGATCCCTGTTTTAAGACCCTTATTGTGTATGGACAAACAGGAAACGATAGACATAGCCAAAAAAATTGGAACTTATGAAATTTCAATAAAAAAAAGTATAAAATGTAAATATGTTCCAAAATATCCTGCCATAAATACAAATTTAGAAAGAATCCTGGAAATAGAAAGGAAAATGGATCTTAAGAGAATTATTGATGAAGTATTAAAAAAGCATTATATAGAGTATGTATAAATTATACAAGAGTCTCTCAAGCGAAGAAACTTTATAATAGAGATGAGTCTATTTTAATCTTTCTAAAGAAAAAAGAGGCGATCTACGTGGAAAAGTACATTCAGATCTTTACGACCACCAAGAAAAAGGAAGATGCCGAAAAGATAGCCAGAATGCTGGTAGAGAAAAGACTGGCAGGGTGCATTCAGATACTCCCTATAACAAGCATCTACCGATGGAGGGGTATAGAGAGAAGAAGAATGGCTGTGCTTAATCAAAAGTAAAAAAACTCTATACGAAGAGCTCGAAAAGACAATCAAGGAGATACATCCCCATGAGATACCAGAGATAATCGCCGTGCCTATTATTGCTGGAAGTGATGATTACCTGAAGTGGCTCAATAATGAACTCAAGAAGGAGTAGGTAAAGTGGAGTGGAGACGGGGAGAAGATGAGTGAGTTGAAAGAGTTTTGGATAATTTTTGATACAATCTATAAAAATTTCAGATGAAAAGCATCAAGAGCGTGGCATGACTGGTCGAATTTGCATGCGTCTAACACTTTTAAAGAAAAAATTGGAGATACCCAATTAATGTTCTTCAAATATATGAGAGAATCTATCTAATATCTCATCGTTAACTTTTTGAAAATCTACCACAAGATCGGATTCTTTTATCATTTCTTGGGCAATATTCTTATAATGAGAGAACAAAATGACATGCTTCCCTAAGCTTTTCACTAGTTTCAGTGATTCCAATAGGTCAATATCTCCCGAGAACAGAACAGCGATATCATAATTATTGAGATACGCATTGGAAACAAGATCAACAGCCATTTGGACGTCAACACCCTTTTGAAATATTCCTTTGTCTTTGGTAAATTGTAGTGGTTTTTTTCTAATTTCAAAAAAGGCATACGTCATAGACTCCTTAAAGAACTTTTTCTGTCCTTTTTTCCTTTTTTCAGTTTTCTCCAGTAATTTTTCTAATTCTTCTTTTTCTTTTCCAGTAGATTCGTTTATTGCATCTTTAATCCTTTTAAATAGTGAATCGGTGTATTCACCTGTGTATACATATGTCCTGACATGCCTTAATTCCTTACCTCTATATTGCGGATTTTTTGAGAGGTATTCCATAACAAATTTTTGCACTCTATAAAATTCTATAACTCTATCCTGGCTTCTCTCCTCTTTAATACACCCCATATTTGCCATAAAATTAGAGTAGTCAACAAAAATCATCACCTTCATCTTTTCCCTCCTTATATAAATGGGGGATTTACATGTCTTACAATAGTAAGAC
>JAGGSA010000004.1 GCA_021159325.1 Methanomicrobia archaeon
ATAATATCTGAGATCAATCCCGATATATCAGAAGAAGAAAGAAAAGTCTATTCTCAGAAACTTGCTTCAAAACTCAAAGAGCTTATAAAATGATTTTATTAAATTTTGTAAAATTTGCTATTTTACAACAATTTTCCTGTGTTTGATGGATCTCCTATTATACCATGATATCAAGCCCCGGGGGGGATTTGAACCCCCGACATGCTGCTTACGAGGCAGCCGCTCTACCACTGAGCCACCGAGGCATACAGTTATTTGGACTCTGATATTTAAAAATTTTATACTATAAGTTTTTATTTACATTCACATTAAAAGAGTTATGCATCCCTTCATAAGAATTACGAGACCAATAAACTCCATAATGTCAGGTTTTGCAGTACTTATTGCAGGAATAATTGCGGGGGGATATCCATTTACATATAAAGTTGTACTGGCGAGCATAGTTTCAATTATTGCATGTTCGGGGGGAATGGTGATCAACGATTATTTTGATTATGAGATAGATAAGATAAACAGAAAAGATAGAGTTCTACCTATGGAGGAGATAAGTTTAAGAACAGCATTTCTTTATGCTATCTTTCTTTTTATCCTTGCATGTTTTATAGCATATTTCGTTAATCTAAAAGCATTTCTCATATGCATCGCTGCCGATGTATCTATGTTTTTATACGCATATAAGCTGAAAAGAATGTGCTTTGTAGGAAATATAATGGTGGCTTTTTTAACTTCTCTGACCTTTCTTTATGGAGGAGCAGCTGTAAATAAAATGGAGGCTGTGGGAATGCTTTTCTTATGTTCATTTTTTGCAACAGTCTCAAGAGAGATCATGAAGGATATAGAAGATATAAATGGAGACAGAAAGATGGGATTATCCACCCTACCCATTCTATATGGTGAAAAAAAATCTCTATTAGTATCCCAGATATTTCTGATACTCGCTGTGTTTGCCACATATCTCCCCTATTTTTACAGAATATTCGGGATTCAGTACCTTCTTATGATAACAGTACTGAATGTCTTTGTCCTATATACACTATACCTCAGTAAAAGAGAGATACCAAAAGCAGAGAGATCGCTGAAAATAGAGATGTATGGTGTCCTATTTATATTTTTTATATCGAAGATGATAGCATAAAATATAAATACATGAAAGGATATAGTGAAGATATGGTAAAAAAGAAGACCATAATCCCTGTAATTTTGTTATTAATCCCGCTGGTAAGCGGATATGTAAACTGGCTTTACGATACAGATCTTGATACAGCATGTGAGATGGCAAAGGCTGAAAATAAGCTTGTACTTCTTTATATTTATGATGAATGGACTGAGAATATGGACAACGTATTCAATGACAAAGAAGTTTCTGAGTATATAAATGGAGAATTTTATGCAATGAAACTTTATAAAAACACATCAAAAGATATATGTGATCAATACAACATAAAAAAAGCGCCAACTGTCCTGTTTTTAAATCCCTACAAGAAAGAAATAGGTAGAATTGAGGGCTATATGGATCCGGATAAGTTTTATATTAAAATGAAAACTATAATCGAATCCAAAGAGTTTATAGAAAAGCTCAGAGACGAAGCCTATGAAGCTCTGACAGATGCAGATTCTCTTTATTCAAAAGGTGAATACAGTAAAAGTAAAGAACAGTATATTATAGCAATGAATAAATTTCATCAACTGAAGGATAAAGAAAAAGAAGAATATTGCAGATCCATGATATCCAAGGCAGATATGAAGATGCAGCTTGTTCTCCTGAGATATGGCCTGATTGCTTTTGTGGGAGTTGTAGCATTTTTTGCTTTTGTGTACTATCTCTCTGCAAGAAAATAGTTATCTTTCCACTACAAAGGCTATTTTAACATGTGCCTTAAAGTTTACAATCCTGTTTTCTTTTATATCTCCTTTATATCCCAGAACATCTATTCCAACTATATTCTTTACTGTTTTTTCAGCTTCTTTCAATGCATTCTGAACAGCGTCTTCCCAGCTTTTTTCAGAACTTCCTACAAGTTCTATTATTTTCACTACACTCATTTTATCACCTGTTTATAAACTATATCATTTGAGTTTAATATACTTTTTCATACCACATAATTTTCCAGCTTTCCCACCTTCTCAATCTCAAGGACTATTCGATCCCCTCTTTTTATCTCTCCAACTCCCTCAGGTGTTCCTGTTGCTATCACATCTCCTTTTTCCAAGGTCATTATCCTGGATATGTACTCAATGATTTCATATATGGTGAATATCATATACTTTGTATTAGAGTTCTGTCTTATCTGATCATTCACCCATAGCTTTATACTCAGGTTATGAGGGTCATCCACATACTCCTTTTTTGTTACAGGAGATACAGGTGCGAAAGTATCAAAACCTTTTGATATGCTCCAGGGATATCCCTTAGATTTTGCGTAACTCTGAAGATCTCTTGCCGTTATATCCAGAAATGCAGAGTATCCTAAGATATAGGAGTGTGCCTCTTCCTTTGGGATATTCTTTCCATTTTTACCAATTATAACAGCCAGTTCTCCCTCATAATGTACTTTTTTTGATATTTCAGGAATAACTATCTTCTCAGAGCTATGTATTATGGCAGAGGGAGGTTTTAAAAAAAGTATAGGTTCTGATGGAACTTCACTGTTCATTTCTTCTGCATGCTTTCTGTATGTTCTTGCTAAACAGATTATCTTTGTGGGATATATTTTCTCTCCTGTCTCTTTTACTCTCAATGGTTTCATGAAGTTTTTCTGTGAAAAGGTTTAAATAACTTTTTTCAGAGGGTATAATGATGGAAGTTCAGTTGAAGGTTGCAGGTGCAAGACAGGAAGACGTTGGAAGAGGTATCGTGAGGATAGATAAGAGATTCCAGAGAAAGATAAATGTTATTCAGGGAGATGCTGTTGAGATAATTGGAAACAGGGAAACAGCCGCTCTTGTTGTGGATGCTTATCCTGATGATATAGGGCTGGATATAATAAGAATGGATGGTCTTATAAGGAAAAACGCCAAAACGACCATGGGGGAGTTTGTCAAGGTCAGAAAGGCAGACGTGAAGCCTGCAAAAAGTGTTTCTTTGGCACCAACACAGAGGGGCATGAGGATAATGATCTCAGGGAATGTTGTTTCCAGAAACTTAAGAGGAAGAGTTCTGAAAAAAGGAGATCTTATAAGCCTTATATCTCAGAGAAGAGATCCTTTCACAGAATCGATCTTCAGTGATCTTTTTGATGTTATCTCAGGATCACCTTTCGGTCTTGGAGAGGTAAGATTTGTGGTGGTGAATACAAATCCTTCTGGAATAGTTCAGATGACGAATATGACGAAGGTGGATGTTCTTCCTGAAGCTGTGGAGATCAAGGAAACAGAGATGCCAACTGTTACCTATGAGGATATAGGTGGTCTGAAGAAGGAGATTCAGAGAGTAAGAGAGATGATAGAGCTTCCATTAAAACATCCTGAGTTATTTGACAGGCTTGGCATTGAGCCTCCAAAGGGTGTTTTGCTTTATGGACCTCCGGGTACAGGAAAAACTCTCATAGCAAAAGCGGTGGCAAGTGAGAGCAACGCCAATTTTATATCCATAAATGGCCCGGAGATCATGTCAAAATTCTATGGTCAGAGTGAAGAAAATCTGAGAAAAGTTTTTGATGATGCTGAAAAAAATGCACCCTCCATTGTCTTCATAGATGAGATAGATGCAATAGCTCCAAAGAGAGAGGAGGTGACCGGGGAGGTTGAGAGAAGGGTCGTGGCACAGTTACTTGCATTGATGGACGGACTGAAAACGAGAGGAAAGGTGATAGTTATAGCGGCCACCAACAGGCCTGAGGCACTTGATCCGGCATTGAGGAGACCTGGAAGATTTGACAGAGAAATAGAGGTGGGAGTTCCAACAAAAAATGGTAGAAAGGAGATCCTTCAGATCCATACAAGGGGGATGCCCTTAGAGAATGTGGATCTCGATCACCTCGCAAATATAACATATGGATTTGTGGGTGCAGATCTTGAAGCTCTCTGTAAAGAGGCTGCAATGAACTCTTTAAGAAGAATTCTGCCAGAGATAAATCTTGAAGAGGAGAAGATACCTCCTGAGGTCCTTGAAAAAATAAGAGTTACCAGAAAAGACTTTGAAGAAGCATTGAAGGCTATAGAACCTTCGGCCATGAGAGAGGTATATGTACAGACCCCAAATGTGAAATGGGATGATATAGGTGGACTGGATATGGTAAAACAGGAGTTAAAGGAAAGTGTGGAATGGCCATTGAAGTATCCTGAGAGATTTAAAAAAATGGGAATAAGACCTCCGAAGGGTATCTTTCTCTATGGTCCTCCGGGATGTGGTAAAACACTTCTTGCAAAAGCAGTTGCCCATGAGAGTGAGGCAAACTTCATATCGGTGAAGGGACCTGAGATACTCTCCAAATGGGTGGGAGAAAGTGAAAAGGCTGTGAGAAAGATATTCAGAAAGGCAAGACAGGTCTCTCCGAGCATAATATTTTTTGATGAGATAGATTCCATAGCTTCTGTGAGAGGTATGGAAGTTGGAAGCAGAGTAGGGGAGAGAGTAGTTGATCAGATTCTCACAGAGATGGACGGTCTCGAAGAACTTAGCAATGTGATAGTCATAGGAGCTACAAACAGGCCTGATATCGTGGATCCAAGTTTATTGAGACCCGGAAGATTTGACAGAAAGATACTTGTTCCGGCTCCCGATAAAAAAGCGAAGCTTGAGATACTGAAGGTACATACAAAGAATATGCCACTGGCAGAGGATGTTGATCTTGAGTATATTGCAGAGAAAACAGAGAACTTTTCTGGAGCCGATCTTGAGGGGCTCGTGAGAGAAGCTGCGATGATCGCTCTTAGAGAGAATAAAGATGCAGAGAAAGTCACAATGGCTCACTTTAAGAAAGCTCTTGAGGAGATGACACCTTCAATAGATAAAGAAACAATAAAGAGTTACGAACTCCCAAAAATAAAGAAAACAACTGGAATATATGGCTGATTTTACAGAAAATTAACCAATAGCTAAGTTTTTTTCCAGTTTTCCGCTGTCTTCATCGCTCTCTATCTTTGTTTTTATAGACTCCAAGAACTCATTATCCGGGAAATAGAGGGTCTGGTCTTCAATATTGAAGTACTCCATCGATATGCTTTGTCTTCTGGAGAGTCCTTTCAGATGATGAGCTCTGAATAATACATAAGCATCTTTTATAAAATCGATCTTCTCTATATTGGAGATGAGATGCAAAAAGCATTCCTGAGTTACGGTAGAACCAGCAAAACCATAGAGATTCCCTTTTTCATCCTCTGTGTATATTAGCCTCTGCAGTATCCTTCTGTCTTTTCCCATACTGAACAGAAATTTTCTTGTGAGATCATCATCCTCGCATCTGAATGTGAGACCTATCGGCACTACCTCTTCCTGTTGCGCAGGATATATGAGGTAGTGTCTGTCCCTGACTATCTTATTCTCTGTGAGTTTCTTGTAACTGCTCTTCAACTCTTCTATTGTGAACTTGTTTCCGTATCTTTTTTCTTCCTCCTCTTTTATCTTTTCCAGATCACCAAAGCCCAAACCGATCTCAAGATCCATTAAAAGATTGGTATCAATGGAGTCGAGAGGTGTATCATACTCCCCAAAGGAAAGATCCGGTATATCTATATCTTCAGGATACTCCAAATTGAACTCTTCAGGTGCAAGTTTACTGTTGAGCCAGAATGTTGGCTCTTTCACATATGTTCTGGATGTTATAATATAATAGTTGTAAGTCTCTATAATCTTCTTCTTTTTGAGATAATCAAAGATGGATAATGTCTTTTTGAGATCTGAGGAGAAACATCGGATTGTGCATCCATTCATGGGGGACATTATCTTGCTGTATGGATAAATAACCCTATAGGATTTTATTAAGGAGAGAAGATCAATCATATATTCCATTCTGTAGGGAAATGTCAGTACAAATCTCAGATGGTATATCCTGTTTTTTGAGATTTTACCGTAGTCCACTTCGTAAAGGGGTATCGGGATACTATTATCATGGAATATATAATTTTTTTTAATTATCTCTCTCATTTCCCTTTTCACATCTTCTATGGAAAAACGTAGAGATAGAGCCAGATATTCTCCCTCAGCATATGGATGACTTCCCATGAAGTCCAGAATCTTTGCTTTCTTTCTTCCAATATCACTCATCTATGATCCTCTCTTGTCTTCGATATTGATATTATCCAATCGTAAAGTATTTAAAGTTTTCGGCAATAAGTAATATGGTGATATATATGATGGAATTCTTCGAGATAGATCTGGAGAAATTTGAGAAATTAATATATGTTGGAAATTTTGCGGGTCCTGGACAGAATACCTGTGGTCACGAAGGACCTGAGGAGACCCAAATAATGAATAAGCTAAACTTTGAAGACTGCTATCGATAGATCACTGTAGAGATTTCCTCAGAACAATGATCTTTTATTTTTTTAAGAAAATGATTTGATATAGATAGTAACATTTTTATTTTGAAGAATCTATTACCTTTATGAGTGAAAAAAAAGTGTACTTTATACATCCTTCCATCACATATCACTCAAAAACAGAAAGATTCTGTCTGAAACTGATAAAATCTGAACTTGGGGAGGAGATAGAGATAATAAACTCAGGGGATATAGGTATAGAAAGAGTAAGAAGGTGGAAAGAAGATATTATGGGCATAGATGCTGTTGTTGGTATGGCACTTGAAGATAAGTATACAATAAGTGTGTGGACGGTAATGGAATATGCAGAAAGTCTGAAAAAGGATATATATACAATAAGAATTGGGGAAACAAGTTTTAAATGGGAAAAAGGGATACTTAAAGACGTTAAGAAATTATCCTTGGATGAAACAAGAAAATTTACAAGGGATATTACAATGGGTGACACAAAACATGCGATCATGGGATTGCTTTTTGGAAGTAGGAGCAAGTATTAAATGATACCAGTTCTTTCCTTTCTTTCTGCTCTGGTACTCACATCTCTCACTGCAAGATACATGAGATCCATAGGGAGGTTGGGAAAGGATCTTCATAAGCCATATGAGGTATATCTTCCTGAGTCCTGTGGCATAGGTTTTATAATTCCCTATATGGTGTTTTTATTTTATATCCATGAATTTTATTTTCTTGCAACAGTTGTTTTTATATCTCTTATAGGTATATATGACGATTTTAGAGGTATCTCTCACAAACAAAAAGTTATTTTGTGTTTTCTGGCAGGTATCCCTTTGATTTTTTCAGTTCAGGATACTACTATAGATTTTATATCTTTTAAACTTAATTTGTCCTATGCCTATTATCTCATAGTGCCTCTGGGGATAACTGCTGCCTCAAATGCGACAAATATCCTTGCAGGATTCAATGGAGAGGCTGTTGGTAGTGGAATAATAGCCAGTACAGCTCTTTCAGTTTCAATGGCTGTGATGGGGAGGGATTACTCCATACTTCTTCCTTTCATAGCTTCTATGATGGGTTTTCTGATACTCAACATGTATCCTTCAAAGGTTTTTCCGGGTGATGTGGGAACTCTTACGATGGGAAGTATAATCGCGGGCGTTGCAGTACTCTATAAGATGGAGTTCATAGCTGCAGTATGTCTCTTTCCTCAGATACTTGAGTTTTTCCTGAAACTCAGAATCAGATTTTCTGGAAAATCCTATGGACATACGAGAATAGAGAATGGAGTTTTAGTTCCTCCCCCATACCCCTCTCTCGCAAATTTCTTCACCTCCCATTTTCGTCTCAATGAAAAAAAATTAGTTCTGCTTATATGGACATTTTCAGCAGTTTGCGGTGCATTTGCTGTCTTACTATCTTTTTTCTATTAGAATAAACTATTTTGAAATGAAAAATGTCTTTATTTTTGATAATATTAGATTTTCTTTCTTAGAAAAAAGAGAAAAAAAAGGATTTAGAAGGAAAATTTTATATATTCTCTATTTAAATTTGAAATATGTGCGGAATAATCGGAATTGTATCTCAGGAGTACGTGTCCTCAAAGGAGATACTGAAAGCATTGAAAAGGTTGGAGTACAGAGGATATGACTCAGTGGGATATGCGTTAAATGATGGAACAGTAGAGAAGGATACAGGTGAAATATCGGATTTTATGAGAAGAACAAAAGAAAAAAATTTCAGAACAGGAATTGCACATACAAGATGGGCTACTCATGGAGGAGTGACAAGGGAAAATGCACATCCTCATACAGATTGTTCTGGCGATATCATGATCGTTCATAACGGTATAATTGAGAATTATCTTGAGATGAAGAATAAACTTCTTGAAAAAGGTCATAAATTCAGGTCAGAAACGGATTCTGAGGTAATTGCTCATTATTTCGAGGATAAGTTAAATAATATGGATCTAAAAGATGCCATCACGGATTTTATAAAAGAAGCAAAGGGAACATTCGCTGTTTTAATGATTAAAAAAGGAGAGGATAGAATATATGCGTTCAAGAGAGATTCACCACTTGTGCTGGGGATAGGTGAAAAGGAGTTCTATCTCTCTTCAGATATCTATGGATTTTCCGATAAAACAGACAGGGCGATATTCTTCAATGATGATGAGTTTGCTGTTATAGATAAAAGCTATAAATTTTATGATAAAGATGGAAATGAGATAAAAAAGGAAGTAAAAAGATTTCAATGGGGTTTTTCTGAAGAAGAAAAAGAAACTTATGATCACTACATGATAAAAGAGATAAAAGAAGAAGGAAAGGCTGTCAGAAGAATTATAAACTCCCTAAATAATGAACAGCATGAAAAAATTTTAAAACTCAACAAGATGATAAAAAAGGCAAAAAAAGTAGCTTTTGTAGCTTCAGGAACAAGCTATTTTGCGGCTCTTTTAGGTGTTTATTTTCTCAACAGAGTAGATGTAGAATCACAGGCGATTATAGCATCAGAGTTCAGACATTTTATCAGGGTGGATGAGAACACTCTTGTTATAGCCATCTCGCAGTCAGGGGAAACTATGGATGTACTCAAAGCATTGAAGTTTGCAAAGGAAAAAAAGGCAAAGATAGTTTCAATAGTAAATGTTCCTCATTCAAGTATTCAGAGGATCTCCGATCTATCCCTTGAGATACTGGCAGGACAGGAGATCTGCGTTGCAGCCACAAAAACCTTTATAAATCAGGTTTCCCTCCTTCTCTATTTGGCAAATCTCAATGGTTTGAATGTGAATCTGAATAATCTACACAGGAGAATACAGGAAACAATAGACAACAATGAGTCGAAGGTACGGCAACTTGCGAAGACTCTTTACAGGGAGAGAGATATCTATGTTCTCGGAAGGGGACTCACCTATCCAATAGCAAGGGAGATCGCCTTAAAGCTGAAAGAGATCTCCTATATCCACGGAGAGGGGATGATGGGTGGAGAGTTAAAACATGGCACACTCGCACTCATAGAGAAAGGTACACCTGTGATATCACTTATCCAGCATGAGGATTATGAGATGTTATCGAATACAAAGGAGGTTGAGGCAAGAGGGGCGAGAGTGATAAAGATATCAAACGATGAGAAAATAAATCCTGATTTCTATCTAAAAACATCAAAAGATGAGAAGTTTGCAATTGCAGCTACCATTATAGGTCAGTTGCTTGCGTACTACATTGCTAAGGAAAAGGGGCTTCCCATAGACAAACCAAGAAACCTCGCCAAAAGTGTTACTGTTGAGTAGATACTTCAACTGTATTTCCTCTCACCTCAAATTTAACAGGAAGGAACTTCTCAACAACCCATATGTTACTTTTCAGATGATCTGTAACCTCCGATACAACTATCTTTCCTCCTGCAATTCCCATGTATGGTATTATCTGATCTCCCATGTATCTGTCGAGAACTCCATCAGTTTCTATCTCCTTTTTTAACTTTTCTCCCGCTTCTCTTCCAACTATCTCTGCTCTTTTTCCCCTTTCACCAAGAGCTGAGCTTCCCATCCTTGTATTCTCAAAATATGCTATACCTGTAATGGAGGATCCTGTGGAGTAGGAATCCACATATCTGATCTCCTTCTCACACGATAGAACTCTTCTGAAACCTTTCACCTGTCTCTCTGCAACTTCAGCATTTTTCAGGTCTTTTGTGGCTATACTTACAGCTGTGATCTTCTTTTTTTCTCCTCTTTCTGTAAACTCTATTCTTTCTCTGTTTTTCCATGGAAAAATCTTAATTTTTGCCTTTCCTCCTCCCTTAGGATAAAATCCATACCTGAAGACTTCTAATTTTACATCAATACCTGCTTTTTTTAGAAAGTAAAGAAAAATTTCTGAGTAGTAATCTATGGTGGGAGACCACTGAACATTCGTTCCTCCTGTAATCTCAAGAGTAATTTTATCATCTGAAAAAACAGCTATTGGAATCAGACTCTGAAGGAGCAGTGTTATCGATCCTGCTGTACCTATATCTATCCTGTATTTTCCAGATTTTATTGTGGATGGTTTAAAGACAATCTCTTTTGATCCTATCTCAGCACCCTCCACCTCTGCGTCACATATCTCCTTAGCTGAAAGTATTCCTGTAAGGTGCTGTCTCTTAAGACCCGGAGGGTCCCTGTTTGCCCTGATATTATATATTCTTGTTTTCTTTCCTGTGATGCCTGATAGAGCTATCGCTGTTCTCAGTATCTGTCCTCCACCCTCACAGTAGCTTCCATCTATCTCTATCAATAAAACCACCTTTAAACACTCCGTAGCAAAGTCCGGTGGAAAGTATCGTAAAGATCACTCTTTCTACTGGGTATATATAGATCGCCTTTCTGAAAACATCCACGGGAGGAGTGTACATACTCATAAAGAAGATACTCCCAGTTATATGTGTTGTCATCGTTGCACAGAATGAAATAATGAAAAGAGAGATAAATAAATGCTTTGTGTTCAGTAATTCAGGGAGTTTTCTTCCTGTGAAAATGATCAGAGATAAAGCCATCAGGTGGAGAAAGGGGTAGTACCACACCGTTCTTCCTGTATCGAAACAGTACCAGATGAGTATCAGTCCACCCAGAAGAATAGCTCCTTCCTTCCATTTTTTATAAGCCAGCAAACCAGCCTGGAGAGTTCCAACGGTGGGTACAATAAAGTAAGCAAATCCAAATGGCAGTGAGGGATCTATCATGGAAAGAATAAAAGCACCTATGCCGGTGGCTAAGGACCCGTAGAAGGGATTTAAAAAAATCCCGTTGAATGGTTTTAGGACTTCACCGAAACTCATTTTTGATGTGGATCCGATCAGTGGAAAGGCAGGAATTAATCCCACAACAGCATATAAAGCTGCGAAAATTCCAGTGTAAGCTATTTTCTCACTCTTCATACTGAGGGAGGAATGGTGTATATATAAAAAACTTTCTGGTGGTACTCTCCATGAAGTGAATGCACCGTAAACTTTTTATACCACGATAAATCCATTTTTTTGTAGGTGTTGATCATGAAGAAACAGAGTTCTAAGAAGAAGAAACTTGAGGAGATCATTAAAGAAAAAGATAAGATCATTGAGGATAATTTAAATCAGATGAAAAAAATACAGGCTGATTTTATCAACTACAGAAAAAGAATGGAGAAAGAAAAAGAAGAGTTTATAAAATATGCAAACAGTGATCTCATACTGAAACTTTTGGATGTTCTGGATAATTTAGAGAGAGCATCAGAGAGTGGAGATGAGGGAATAAAGCTCATATACAAACAGTTCAGGTCAATTCTTGAAAAAGAAGGTCTGGAAGAGATAGATGCCACAGGGAAGTTTGATCCGTATTATCATGAAGTGATAGCTGTTGAAAATTCAGAGTGTGAGGATGGAACGATCCTTGAGGTACTTCAGAAGGGGTATATGTTCAACAATAAAGTTCTGAGACACGCAAAAGTTAAAGTATGCAAGAGGTGATAACATGGGAAAAATTATAGGTATAGATTTAGGAACAACAAACTCATGTATGGCTGTGATCGAGGCAGGTGCACCAAAAGTTATTCCAAATGCAGAGGGTAACAGAACAACTCCCTCAGTTGTTGCACTCACAAAGGATGGACAGATAATAGTTGGAGAACCAGCAAAAAGACAGAGTATAAGCAATCCTGAAGGCACGATCGTATCAATAAAAAGGAAAATGGGAACAAAGGAAAGAGTGAGATTGGGGGATAAGGAGTATACACCGGAACAGATATCTGCATTTATCCTCCAGAAACTGAAAAGAGATGCTGAAAATTATCTTGGAGAACCTGTAAAAGAGGCTGTTATCACAGTTCCAGCCTATTTCAATAATTCCCAAAGAGAGGCAACAAAGGCTGCTGGTGAGATAGCCGGACTGGAGGTAAAGAGAATAATAAACGAGCCTACAGCATCCTGTCTGGCATATGGTCTTGATAAGATCAAGGAAGATCAGACGATCCTCGTTTATGATCTTGGGGGAGGAACATTCGATGTATCGATACTGGATGTTGGTGAAGGTGTATTTGAAGTAGTTGCAACAAGTGGAGATACACATCTTGGAGGAGATGATTGGGATAAAAGGATAATGGATTACCTCATAGATGAGTTCAAAAAGGAGACAGGGATAGATCTTTCAAATGACAAGATGGCACTTCAGAGACTGAAAGATGCAGCAGAAAAGGCAAAAATAGAGCTTTCAAGCCTAATGCAAACGGAGATAAATCTCCCATATATAACAGCGGATTCCTCAGGTCCAAAACATCTTGTAAAGACACTCACAAGAACAAAGTTTGAGGCACTGACAGAGGATCTTCTAAAAAGAACAGAGGCTCCAATAACACAGGCTTTGAAAGATGCAAAGCTTGAACCTGAGGATATAGATAAGATACTTCTTGTTGGAGGAGCAACGAGGATGCCCGCTGTTCAGGAGCTTGTGAGAAGATACTTCGCGAAGGATCCAAGAAAAGATATAAACCCAGATGAATGTGTGGCAATGGGAGCAGCAATACAGGGAGGAGTACTTGGCGGAGAAGTTAGGGATATACTTCTTTTAGACGTTACACCCCTTTCTCTTGGAGTGGAGACAAAAGGAGGTATATTCACACGTATAATTGACAGAAACACCACCATACCATGTGAGAAATCCAAGATATTCACAACAGCAGAGGATTATCAGACTTCTGTGGATATCCATATCCTTCAGGGAGAAAGACCCCTGGCAAAGGATAATCATTCTCTTGGCAGATTTACTCTCTCTGGAATACCTCCGGCACCAATGGGTGTTCCTCAGATAGAGGTGAAGTTCAAGATCGATGCCAATGGAATAATGCATGTGACAGCAAAGGATCTTGCCACAAATAAGGATGCGTCTATAACAATAAGTGGTTCATCCACATTGAAAGAAGAAGAGATAGAAAGGATGAGGAAGGAAGCTGAAAAGTTTGCTAAGGAGGATGAAAGGATTAAGGAGCTGATAGAAACGAGAAATAAGGCTGATCACATAATTCATGTTACGGAGAGAACACTGAAGGATCTTGGAGATAAAGTTACAGAGGAAGAAAAAGAAAGAATCAACAGGGCGAAGGAGAAACTGAAAAATGCTATGAAAAGTGAAAATATACAGGAGATCAACTCTGCCATAGAAGAATTAAACAATGAAGTGTACAAGGTATCTTCGAGACTGTATCAGAGCAGTGCTGAAAAAAAAGAAGGAGAGGAAAAGAAAAGCTGAATCTGTGATTAGATGAAAAAAGATTATTATGAGATCCTGGGAGTGGATAGAAGTGCGTCCAAGGAAGAGATAAAAAGAGCGTACAAGAGACTGGCAAGGAAATACCATCCTGATGTCAGTAGTGACCCCCACGCAGAAGAAAAGTTCAAGGAAGTGTCAGAGGCGTATGCTGTTCTTTCGGATGACGAAAAAAGAAGATTATATGATACATATGGGCATGAAGGAGTAGATTCAAGATACACCCGTGAGGATATATTTAGAAATGTTAACTTTGATGACATATTCAGGGACATTTTTGGAGATACTGACAGTATCTTCAAAGATTTTTTTAGATTCGGATTTGGAAAGGATTTTTTTAGAAGAACAGAGAAAGGAAGAGATATCAACGTGGAACTGAGAATAGAACTGGAGGATGTTGCTCATGGAGCAAAAAAAGCAATCACATATACAAGAATTAAGAAATGTGAGTTCTGCAATGGCACGGGAGCAGAATCACCTGAAGATTTTAAAACATGTGATCTCTGTAAGGGAACAGGCGAGGTGAAAGAGGTAAAGAGAATGGGATTTTCCCAGTATGTGAGAATAATGCCATGTCCAAAATGTGGAGGCAGGGGAAAGATCATAGCAAAAAAATGCAGGTACTGTAAGGGAACAGGAAAGATCAGGGAAAAAGAAACAGTTGAAGTGGAGATTCCAAAAGGTATAAGAGATGGTGTAAGCCTGAGATATAAAGGAATGGGAGATTATGAGGGAAGTTATGGTGATCTCTATATCACAATCAGAGTAAATCCACATAGTTTGTTCGAGAGAGAGGGAAATGATATAATCTACAGAGCAGAGATCAGCTTTCCAGAGGCTGTTCTGGGGACAAAGATCAGAGTTCCAACACTTTACGGTACAGAAGTGATCAAAATTCCTCCAGGAACACAGTACAATGATACAATAAAACTCAGAGGGAAGGGACTACCAAAGATGAACTCATTTGGGAAGGGAGACCAGATAGTCAGGGTTGTTATCAAAACACCTGAGAAGGTTAGCAAAGAAGAAAAAGAGCTTTATAGAAGATTGTTTGAGATCAGTTCATCAAAACATTATTAAATAGATATGAAATATTATCTACATGAGACTCATTCTACTGGCACCTCCTGGAGCAGGAAAGGGAACTCAGGCAGAGCTCATAGAGGAAAAGTTCGGAATAGAGCATATCTCCACAGGGGATCTTCTCAGAGAAGCTGTTGAAAAAGGGACACCGCTCGGACTTAAAGCAAAGAGATTCATGGATAAAGGAGAACTTGTCCCTGATGATATAGTCGTAGAGATTGTGAAGAATAAGATCAGAGATCTGAAAGAGTTTATCCTCGATGGATTTCCAAGAACTCTGGAACAGGCAAAGATCCTTGATAGATTTCTGGAGGAGAACAATGAAAAGCTGGATGCTGTTATAGAGATACAGGTTCCGGACGAAAAGCTTGTTGAAAGGTCTACTGGAAGATTGTCATGTAAGTGTGGTGAGGTCTATCATGAGATCTACAATCCTCCAAGGCTGGAGGGGATATGTGACAGATGTGGAGGAAAACTGTACAAAAGAGAGGACGATAATCCAGAGACGATGTACAGCAGGATAAAGACATACAAGATGAAGACGCTACCTCTTATAAAATACTATTTCCAGAAGGGAATACTCCGAACAATAAATGGAGATCAGGATATAGAGAGGGTATTCTGGGATATAGAAAAAGAACTGAATAAAATAAAATCTTAAATTAAGAATTTTCCGTTCTTATAGAACAGTTCTCCATCTGCATATACCTCCCCATTTTTCATATCCTTCAGGAGATCCCAGTGAATGCTTGAGAAGTTCTTTCCACCTGATTCAGGAATCGATCTTCCAAGAGCTAAATGCATTGTTCCTCCCATCTTTTCATCAAAAAGCATATTTTTTGTAAATCTGTTAACACCATAGTTTGTTCCAATAGCGATCTCCCCTATCCTTTTAGCTCCTTCGGTCTCAAGAAGCTTTTTCAGTAACTCTTCACCCTTTCCAGCCTTTGCCTCTATCACCTCTCCATCCCTGAATCTTAGCTGTATATCCTCAATCTCTTTTCCCATGTATATTCCAGGATATGTGAATCTTATCTTTCCATTTGCAGAATCCTCTACAGGGCCTGTAAATACCTCTCCATCAGGGAGATTCTTTTTACCATCACTGTTTATCCATCTCCTTCCTTTTACAGAGAGAGTGAGGTCTGTATCCTCACCCACAAATCTAAGTTCATCTTTTTTATTCAGATAATCCACTATCTTTTCCTGTTCTCTGGATATTTTCTTCCATTCCTCCACAGGATGATCTTTATCAAGAAACAATGTTCCATAAACGAACTCTCTGTACTCTATGAGAGACATCCCTGCTTCCTGAGCCATTGCATGAGTGGGATAAGGAGCAAGTACCCATTGAAGCTCTCCCTTAGCCTCTCTTTCCATGAATATTCTGTTCAACTCTGTATTTGCAGCAACTCTTGTTGCTATCCTCTGGGGATCCACATTGTTCATACTCTTCGTGTTATAATCTGCCCAGATATTGATAAAAATATCTATGTTCTCCATAAGGTATTTTCTTACCGGAGAAACATATTTCAACTGTTTTTCAGAGGCATATTTCATGTATATGTCGGAGATATTTTCAGGCTCAAGTCTTACCTCAACGTTTGCACCTTTCAATATCAGATTTTTATATATCTTCTCTATAAGAGGGGATGAAAGAACGGAACCCTGTACAAAGACTAAATCTCCCTCTTTTACATTCACAGAGTACTCTGTTATTATATCTGCCAGTTTTGATAACATCATATCACCGTGCAATTTTATCGGATAGATATAAAAACTTTACTTCAGATATTATATTGCGTGAGCGGTCTGCAGTTTCGGGCCTTGAGCCTGAGGAAGCTCTATCCATGCAACTGGGACTGGTGTGGAGGAGAGATCCTCCGGCAAAGGGAACAGAAACGAAACCTCTGGTGCAGGATGGTAATGATTCTGAGAAGGATGAAGACTGCATCAGGAAGGATGAAACGGCCCTTTCCCCAGGCATGCAAGACCAAACTAAGCCGATGAGTTCCAGTTCGAGGCAAAGGTAGGTCGCTAAGTCAGATACTGCAGGTACAGAAGATAGGCTATAGATCGCTCACGCTTTCTTTACCGACAAGTTCTTCAATCTCCTTTTTCCCATCTTCAGGACCTTCTGCAAAGATAATGTCATTTTCTTTAAATCTCAGATTGTCAAGCCTGTATATATATTCATTTCCTCTTTTTACTAGGAATATATGCATCCCTGTGTTTGTTTTTATCTTCAGTTCCTTCACTGTTTTACCTATCATCTTTGAGTTTTTATTTACCGTTTCTTTTATTATTATCTCATCTGCTTCTTTCATTGCATCAACAAAAACAGGATGTATCTCCTTCCTGAAGACATTTTCAGCTATCTTTAACGAAGCATCTGCCACTCTTTCGACTGCATCTGCTATTTCTAAGATAGCCATGAGTTTCTCAGGTTCTTCACTCCTTGCTGCTCTCAGGGTTATCAGTTTCAATTTATAATTCAGTTTATCCATTCTTTCTTCAAGAAAAAATACCTCTTCAGCTATCTCTTTATTGAAGTAGAGAAGAGAGGTGTAAGCGAGATCTATCATAAGCTCGGATATATCCTTTATGATAACAAGAAGGTCTTTTATAGCTCTGAGATCAATTTCTCCACTCATTTAGCTCCCCATTACAGATTTTTCTCAGAAGTTTTTCTCCCTCCTCTGTGCCTCTGACTATCAGGATATCTCCTTCCATCAGTACCGTTTCTTTATCAGGATTGTAAATCCTCTTTTTTCCTCTTTTTATGCTTATTATATATTCTCCTATGGCAGTTGCCAGTTCACTTTCCTTTACCTTCATTCCCACAAGCTTTGATCCCTTTTTTATTCTCACTCTCGCTATCTTCTCTTCAGCCTCTCTCAGTGCCTGAAGTATGATAGGATGTATCTTGAAGTCTCTTTTGATTATATTTGATATATCCCCCGCAGCATTTGCTATTTCCTCCGAAGCAGATGCTACCTCCAGTATTTCAGATAGATTCTCAGCATCTTCCTTTGTTCTTGCAGCAAGCATAGCAATTGCCTTGATTTTATAGTTGAGTTCGCTCATCCTTTCCTCAAGCTCTTTAACTTCTTCAGCTATCTCCTCATTATCAAAGAAAACAGAGGAGTAGGCAAGATCAAGAACTAACTCTGAGATATCTTTCATCTCTGTGAATATATCCTTCACATTCATCTCTTCTTTTTCCATTATCCAACACTCACCTTTTCAGAACATTCCAATTATAGCAGGTATTATCCTCAGAAGGACATAAAACAAAAATATGATTATCAGGATATCGAGAACTTTTTTTGTGAAATCAAACCCAGCCTTCAGTATTATAAGGAGGATAAGTATCCCCAAGGGTCCAACAGCATCAGGAGGTACCAATCCTGAGGTCGCATCTGAGATGGCACCGGCAATCGTCTTTGCCATATCTATCATCATCTCTATTATATTGAGAACTAACTCTGTGATATCCATAAGTTAAGCTTTTATGTACAGTATTTAAATTTTACTGTGATTCCTCAGTCTCTTCCTGACAACAGAAAAGAAAATATTTTTATTCTATCTGATTATATTTTATATATGATAGTGAGAATCATTCTTATTGTACTCATGTTTTCCCTGTGGCTCCCTCAGGAAAACATGGATTTTTTTGTTAAAAATGGGGAACCACAATGTTTAATAGTGTATGGCGAGAACTCAGCAGATTTTGAGGCAGCAAGTATAATAGCTGAGAAAATTGCTGAACTCTCCAGAAAAAAGGAGGAAATTTTTGAATATTCTGAGAATAATTATATCAACAAGAACAATTTTCAGACATCTGACTGTGATTTCATAGTTGTGGGGAATACCTCTGGATATTTTAATAAGAAGCCATACATCTCTCTTCCTCTCTGGTATGATGATAAAAATATGAACGGGAAACTGGATAGTGATGAGTCAAGGGAAGAAATATTCATTAATTTTTCAAAAAACAATACTTTTCCCGTTTTTAATATTGGCGATCTTAGATACAGAGTTGTAATAGAGGAGCTTCCAATGAAAAAGCTATGGAAGGTTGGTGAAAAGGCTGTATATGTATATGAAAACTCCAAAAAAGTGAAGTTTTTAAATAATGAACTCAGTCCATTGGATTTTTTCCAGAGTACCGGAGAAAACTCAATTCTTCTCGGAGATCCATATGAGAAGAGTTTTCCAATGCAGGAAGATATAGAGTTTAAGGGATGGAAGGTGCATTTAGGGGAGGAGTACACCGTTACAGAGCCAAGTGGCAAAATTCACAGATACGATCCCTCTGAGCTGATATATATAAAAAGAAATGTCTGTGGTAAAGAAGATATTACAATATTTGCAATGAAGATTGAAAACAATGAGATAGAGATTTACGTTCTCAGAAACTATGGAGTTATCCACAGTGCAACAGGGATAAAGATAGGGGAGGATGAATGGAGTCTCAACATAAGAACTCAGGATATAGAGTATGAGGATGTCAATGATATGTCCCCTGCTTTCAAGGATAAGGAGATGGAGTATATCATAGAACTCAGGAATTATTCCATGCTTTCAGGAAATGTTTATTTTACAGAGATTCAGATCCCTCCCTGTGGATTGACTGAGGGAGATTATACCGGAAGAATATTCTTTTCAATTGAGATAACAGATTCGGATCCTCATGACGAAGAGATAGATTCAGTAAAAATGATATACAAAAAAGTAACTGAGGAGAGTTTTCTGAGATTTTTGATAAAAGACAGTGAGGTCACTGAAGAGATAATGAATTCCTATAATCTGATATCTGTGGGAGGACCGGGATATACAAAAACAGAGAAAGGTATAAATATATGCAATACATGGACAAAATCCATAGTTGATAGGGAACTATCCAGAATAGACTGGTATAACTCCGAGGGAGAATGGGAGTACATAGAAGATCTCAGGACTCTGATAGTTGCAGGGAAGGATAGAGAAGCTACCAAAAGAGCTGCGGAAAAGTTAGTTGAGAATTTATAGAGTTCTGTTGACTTCAGTTGTAGTGAACAAATTAAACAAGATTCTTTTTGGTTTTTTCTATTGGTATCAGCACCGATTATTTCAGAACTCCTTGCACTCTCCATCATATTTTATCATAGTCTCATAAATGGAATTTTCCGCTTAGATCAACTTTCAGATTATCAACAACTTCCTTAACAAGCATAGAGTATTTCATTATCTATTTCCAGATTTTAGAAACCTTTTCACAACTGAGATGTAAGCTTTGCCTGTTTGATAAGAATACTTCCTTAGCTTTATTTCTTCGATAAGCTTACCTATCAGCTCATATTGTTCCTGTGGCGTAGCTTTTTAAAGTTCAAATTTATAAACAAAAGTATGATCACAAGAGTTATAAAAGTTCGCTTTAACTCTCATTTGATAAGTTATACGAATAAAAACTGCGTGAAATACATGTTAAGTAC
>JAGGSA010000014.1 GCA_021159325.1 Methanomicrobia archaeon
TATATTTTTAATCTTTTTAAAAAAGTACTATCAAAGAAGATCCATTTAATAAGCCCTATTTTATTACACTATTGCTAAAATGAGAGTTCAAAAAATTTTTGCACAGAAACCAAAATATGCAAATATGATAAATCAAACATTTTATTATCTGAGTTTTTTATTTAGAATCTCTATAATCTCCTTTATACTCACTCTCTCCTGCTTCATTGTGTCTCTGTCTCTGAGGGTAACAGTGTCATTCTCCAGTGTATCATAATCAATCGTTATACAGTATGGAGTTCCTATCTCGTCCTGTCTCCTGTACCTTTTACCTATGGATCCTGTTTCATCGTACATTGTTGAAAATTCAGAGGATATGATATTGTAGAGTTCCTTAGCCTTTTTAACAAGTTCTTCCTTCCTCATAAGAGGAAAGACTGCACAGAAGTATGGAGCCACATTCACGGGAAGTTTCAAAACTGTCCTTTCTTCCTCCTTTTCATATCCAAGATCCAGCAGAGCCCACAGATTCCTGTCAATACCAAAACTCAGTTCCAGGACATGAGGTATAAACTTTTTTCCATTTATATTTACCATAAGATTTTCTTTGGAAACTCTCTGATGCCCTGAAAGATCGTGATCTGTTCTGTAGTGTATCCCTCCCATCTCTTTATATCCTCCAAGACTCTCGATATTTAACTCAAAGTCCCAGTGTATTCTGTTATAAAATGCCCTTTCATTTTCATCAAGCTCTCTGAATCTGAACATTTCTTTTGGCAATTTTAAAATTTCAAGATAAAAATCCTGTATCTTTGACATGTAGTACAGATAAAACTTTGGGAGATCCATATCCTCACATTTTACCTCTCGGGTCTCCTTTCCTCTATCTTCGATCGAGTATATCCTCAATTTTTTTTTCCTGATCTCATCAAATCTTTCGTGTTCATTCATTTTATCCGGATCAAAGAATATCTGAAGCTCCGCCTGATGAAATTCTCTGAGTCTGTAAAATCCCTGTCTGGGAGATATCTCATTCCTGAAGGATTTTCCTATTATGGCAAGCCCTATGGGAAGTTTGTTCCTGAGGATATTGAATGCTCTTTTGAAGGCCAAGTATGCACCCTGGGCTGTTTCAGGCCTCAGATAAGCCTCTTTAACAGACTCTCCAGCTCCCAGTTCCAGTCTGAACATTAAGTTGAAAAATTTAACGTTCAGGTCTCCTCCACATCGGGGGCATCTTAAATTTTTCTCCTTTATAATTTTTTTTATCTCATCCAGATTCATCCCTTCCGAGGAGATCCTCAGTTTTTCCTCTATAAGCTGATCAGCTCTGAATCTTGAGTGACAGGAGTTGCATTCTGCCAGAGCATCATTAAAACTTTCAAGATGACCAGATCCTTCAAAAACAGGTTTTGGAAGAATGTTTGTAGTGGAAATTTCATAAAAATTTGGATCCAGCCTCAAAAAATGTTTTCTCCATAGATTTTCCCATGAATTTTTCATTTTTGTGCCAAGAGGTCCATAGTCCCATAATCCTGCAGCTCCGCCGTATATCTCAGCTGAGGGGAAAATGAATCCCCTTCTCATACAGATCTCCATTATCTCTTCACTTTTCATCTCTTCACCTTTTTCTGTTTTATGGTATAAAGCAAATGATTTATAAAAAGATTTTCCTAAGGAGATGTAATGTGTGAAGTTTACCCACCGTCTGAGGATACATTTCTATTTCTGGAGGCACTTAAAGAGGAAAAGTTTGAGGGCAGATACTGTTTGGAGATAGGTGTGGGATCAGGAGTGATCACAGAGTTTCTTGCTGAAAACAATACTGTGGATGGCGTTGATATAAATCCCAAGGCCATTGAGATCACTAAGAGGAGATGTAAAAAATGCAGAATATTTTACAGTGATCTTTTTTCCAGCGTCAGGGATAAATATGACATCATAGTATTCAATCCACCATATGTTCCTGAGGAGAAGGAGTTCGGGGATATATATGATATGTCATGGTATGGAGGGAAGAATGGAAGAAGGATAATTGATAGATTTCTTGATGATTTTGATATGTATCTGAAAAAGAATGGTAGAATGTACATGCTTCAGTCTTCTCTCTCAGATCTTAAAAAAACTATCGAGAAATTGAAAGAGAAGGGATTCAGGAGTGAGATACTTAAAACCAAGAAATTATTTTTTGAGGAACTTATAGTTATAAAAGCTGAGAGAGATATTATTAACAAAAGGTGATTGAATGAAAAGGATAAGGATCAGAAAGGGCGATCATATTTATGAAGGGATAGAGATGCCATCAGTGGAGGAAGATTATATCGTCTTAAAGCTTGATAACGGATATAACATAGGATTCAGGAGAGAAGGTATAGATATAGAGGTAATTGGAGAGTTTGAGGGGTACAGTAAAAAAATAGAATGGAAAGCTGAAACAAAATACAGAAAGGATCTGAAAGATGTAGCTATTCTGGGTACAGGAGGAACAATAGCATCAAAGATAGATTATACCACAGGAGCTGTTTATCCTGCATTTTCACCAGAGGAGTTAGAGGCAATGGTGCCCGAGATATTTGAGATTGCAAATATTTATCCAAGGGAGATATTCCAGATATTGAGTGAGAATATGGATGTGGATAAATGGATAAAGATAGGAAAGACTGTGGTGGAGGAGATAAATAGGGGGAGAGGTGTGGTCATAGCTCATGGAACAGATACAATGCATTATACAGCTTCTTTTCTCTCTTTTACATTAAAAAACCTGAATCTTCCAGTTGTGTTAACAGGATCTCAGAGATCATCTGACAGACCATCAAGCGATTCGAAGATGAATATTTACTGTTCTGTAAAGTTTGCGACAACAGATTACAACAGAGTTGTTGTCTGTATGCATGGGAGCATGGAAGATACATTCTGTTATGTGCACAGGGGAGTAAAGGTAAGAAAAAATCATACATCAAGAAGGGATGCTTTTCAGAGTGTAAACACAAAACCTGTTGCCAGAGTTAGCTATGATGGAAAGATCGAGTTTTTTGAGGATCTACCAGAGAAGCATGAAGGAAAGACATACTTTGATGATAGAATAGAGAAAAAAGTATTTCTTCTGAAGGTTTTTCCTGGAATCTCTCCAGAGATCATAGATTTTCTGATAGATGAAGGATATAAAGGTATAGTTCTTGAAGGCACAGGGCTTGGTCATGTTCCTTCCTTTCTCTATGATTCCATAAAAAAAGGCATTGAAAGGGGCGTTACCTTCTGCATGACCTCCCAGTGTATCAATGGAAGGGTGAATATGAATGTCTATCAGACTGGAAGAAAATTAAAAGCTCTTGGAGTTATTCCCTGTGAGGATATTCTGCCTGAAGCTTGCTACACAAAGATGATGCATGTTCTTGGACATACAGAGGAGTATTCTGAGATAAAAAGATTGATGAGAATGAATCTCTCCGGCGAGATAACAAAGGATACGGTGATATTATGAAGATCGGACTGGAGATACATGCACAGCTGAATACAAAAAAACTTTTCTGTGACTGTGATACTGATCTCCTCGATAATCCCACTAAGACAATAGAAAGAAAACTTCATGTTACTGTCAGTGAGTTAGAGGAAGTGGATAGAGCTGCATTTGAGGAGAGTTTAAAGGGAAAAAAACATGTTTATGAAGCTTTTGATACTTCATGCCTGGTTTATCTTGACGAGGAACCGCCCCATGAGCCGAATGAGGAGGCGATAGAAACAGTTCTGAAGGTATCTCTTCTTCTGAATGCTGATATAGTGGATCAGATCCATTTTATGAGGAAGATGGTTATTGATGGTAGCAATGTTTCAGGATTTCAGAGAACTGCAATAGTTGGATTGAACGGTGTTGTGGAAACAGATTATGGCAATGTGGAGATACCAACAATATGTATAGAGGAAGATGCAGCAAGAAAGGACAGAGAGGAGAAGGACAGGATATTCTGGAAGATCGATAGACTTGGAACACCTTTAATAGAGATAGCCACCTCTCCATCAATAAAAACCCCTGAACAGGGTAGAGAAGTTGCATTGTTCATAGGAAACATCCTGAAAGCGACAAAAAAGATAAAAAGAGGAATTGGAACTATAAGACAGGACTTAAATATCTCGATCGATGGAGGCGCAAGAATAGAGATAAAAGGAGTTCAGGAACTGAACATGATCCCTACTTATATAAAAGAGGAGGTAAAAAGGCAGGAGAATCTTCTTAAAATAAAGGAAGAACTTGAAAAGAGAAAAGCAGGAATTGGAGAAATATATGATATTACAGATTTATTTAAAGATACAAAGTGTAAAATAATAAAAAAAGCTGAAAAAATACTTGCATTAAAATTAAAAAATTTTTCTGGTATTTTAGGGATGGAGATACAGAAAGATAGGAGATTTGGGTCTGAATTAGCAGATTATGCCAGAAAATATGTACCGGGGATATTCCATTCAGACGAACTTCCAGGATATGGTATATCTGAGGAGGAGAAAAACAGAGTTACTGAGAAGCTGGAAAGTGACAGTTTCGTCATTGTTGCATCTTCGAAAGAAAAGGCAGAGAAAGCATTAAAAGAGGTAATAAAAAGAATAAAGATAGCTTTTCAGGGTGTCCCTGAAGAAACAAGAAAACCCTTGGAGAATGGAGCAACAGCCTATGCTCGCCCACTACCTGGAGAGGCAAGGATGTATCCGGAAACAGATGTGCCTCCTTATAATATCTCAGAGGAACTTATTGAAAAGATAAAAAGGGAGCTACCAGAACTGCCAAGGGATAAGAAAATAAGGCTTATGAAGCAGTATAATCTTAACGAGGAGAATGCTACAAAGATAATGGCATACGATCCTGATTTCTTTGAAGAGATAATGAGGGAATACAGTATAAAACCCACCATATTCTTAAAAGCGGTCGAGATCTATAGAAGCTTAGGATGCGAGAATCTGGAAGATTTAAAAATTGTATTTGATTACATATCAAAGAACAGACTGGTAAAAGAAGGCATAGAAAAAGTACTGGAGGAGTTTTCTAAAGGAAATATGGATATTGAGAGAATCATAGAGAATCATGGTCTTAAGCCTATTACAGAGTCCGATGCAGAAGAGGTAATCCAAAGGATAGTGATTCAGAACAGAGATGTGATAGAAAAGAAGGGAGAAAGAGCTGTTTCTGTTCTGATGGGAGAATGCATGAAAGTTCTGAGAGGAAAAGTGGATGGGAAGATCGTGAATGAGATCTTACGCAGAGAGATTGAGAAAATAAAGTGATATTATATATATCTTCTTCTCACATTTGCATCCTTATCCACTATTTTTTTCAGAACTTCCCCAAAGCTCTCCTCAGGAGAGAGGACTCTCTGGAGATATACTCCTGTTCTTCCTATTTTATCTCTTCTTGAGAGTACTTCTATTCTCTCCTTCACTGTTTCTATGGAGAGATTCAGTTTTTTAGCTGTTTCACTCTCATTACCAATTATACTGGTTTCTATATGCCCGTACTCTGTGGGTGTTATAAGAAGAAGATTTTTGTTTACTCCGCACACTCTCTTTTTTTCTTTCATTTCTTTATATGTTAAAGCACCTCCAAAATGATAAAACTCTTCCTCTTTTCTTTTCATCTTTCCCATGGGAAAGGAGATCTCAATGTTGTCTTCAAGGACAATTGTTCCCTTTATAGCCTGCCATGGTGTCGCCTGAACGATTTTTCTCTCCAGAATATTGAAATTCTTTAGAGTGACCTCCAGAATATGGCTTTCAATCTCAACAAAAATATCTATATCACTGTTTTTATTTACATCTCCCCTTGCTATACTTCCATAAGCGATACTGTAATATCCTTCCAGCTCTTTCATAACCTTCAGAGCTTTTTTTCTCAATCTCTGTAAGAGATCCCATCTTTCTTCTGGATAAATTACCTCCTTTATATGTTCTCTTGGTATATTCCCTTTCATCTATTTCTCCTGTTTTGAGTGTGTTATCGCAATCTTCAGTTCCTTTTTTGTTTCTTCATCTATAACATTACAGAATTTCTCAAGGTAATCTCCGCAGTGTTTACCAAAGAAAAATAATATGCCTCTTTCCACATCTCTTTTATCTTCATTCAGAACTTTACAGAGATTTTCAACAGCTTCATCCCAGAAACTCTTTTCTATCTCAAAGGATATATCTTTTTTCATGGGATCAGTTCCTCCTTTTTTATATAGGTATAGGGGTATTTATATGGAAACCAGTGTCTTGTTGTTTTTGGATAAAAAACCTCATTCTTTGATGCCTTCTCAATGACTTCTCTTTTTGTGGGGGCTCTCCTTAAAAAGGCTGTTTTTCCATTTTCTGTTTCTTTCAATGCTGATTCTGCTGTGTCATAATATTCAAAATTATATCCTCTTTTCTCTATAGTCTCTATGATATTTTCTCCTTTCAATCCATAGTATCTATTTCCATCTGTAATAACAAAGCTGTACCTTTCAAGGTATCCCTCATAACTATTCAGGGCATCATGATCAAAGAACTCCAGGATCTTTTCAATATTTTCATTCAATACAGGGTACCATGTGTAAAGTTTGATCTCATCGTCAAAATAATCTAAAAGAATGCATGGAATTTTTTTGGCTCCCATCTCCTTCAATCCTGCCCATCTATGGTGTCCATCAAGTATTACAAACGAATCTCTATCCACAAGCATTGGTTTATAAAATACGCCTTTTTCATTTATGCTCTCAATCAGAAGTTTTAACTCCAGAGGATCGAGAGCTTCATGGGGTTTTAACAGATCTATATCAATAAAGTGTATCCTCATTATTCTCAGTGGTTTTTCTTCAAGTTTTGCCTTTTCAACACCCATAAAATCACCTTTTAATATAAAATCTTCCTATCCTGAAACTGCTTATAGGCTGTAAAGACACATAGATTTTTATATCTTCTGTTTTTTCCTCTATCGGAGAAACCTCCCACCATGCTCCATTATTGACTCTCCTTCCCGTGAGAGCAACGATCATATCACCAACCCATGGTTCGTCCACACCTATTATCTCGTTTTCATTCGTTGTTTTCATTATATACTCTGCCAGCTTATCACAGTCCTCATCATAATATTGGTTATCAAATCTCAATCCATTCTCTGTCCACATCATCAAAGCCGTATCTCCTCCACTGAGGCTTGGTATAAATCCAAACTTTTCAAAAAATCCCACGTCAAAGGAGGGGATAAGCGCTATTATAAGAAATATGGCAACTCTTTTTTTATTCCTGAGGTACTTTCCTGCAAATGAAGCTATCATGATGCCCCAGAAAGGCATTGTATGAAACCAGTATCTTCCACCATAAACCACAAGGATTGGAAGGCTTCCTAAGAGAAACATCTTTATGATATTATATCTCTCGTCTGCCCTTCTGTATCCTATTATTCCCAGGGATATCAGAATGGGATTGAATATCTGAAGACTCAGAAAACCAAAGGCTATATGTACAGGGGATGAAAACGTCTCCACTGTATTCTCCAAGGCGTTGATGCTTCCAAGTATCCTCAGAAACCATGGAAGATACAGTATGAGAGAGAAGACAACGAATTTTTTGTAAAAATCCATATATCCGTATTTTCTGGAGAATAAAAATAGACAGAATAATACCACAAAAGGGAAGCTTAAATGGGAGTACAGACACAGTGTCATCAAAATAACAGATAAAAAGAATTTTCTCTTCAGAAAGCATATCAAAAGCAGTGGGAGAATCATGTTTACCAGCATGCTCGGTAAAATCATGATATTAAGCATCAGAAAACCAATGTCCATTGAAAGGAAGATCAGAGCTAAAAAAGCTGTTTTTCTATCGAGAAGGTATCTTACAAAGAGCCAGTTGGTAAACAGAGTTACAGGATAAAAAAGAGCCTGCAGAACTTTTCCTCCGTTTACTATGTTTTCCACATTCCCTGCACAGAAGGCTATCAGTAAATGAAGCAATGGAGGGTATAGATGTGGTCTTCCTGCGGGAGCAAACTCCCATGAGTCCCACATGGGGATCTCTCCAAACTCCAGTATCTTTCTTGCAACTGCTAAATGATACCATGTATCACTGTTGTTTGGCATAAATTTGTACCAGTTGGCAACAAAAGAGATGAAAATAAAGAGTATGAATGATATGGAAACTATATCTATCCTCCCTAAGGTCTCCCTCTTTATTGTTACTGTTTCTTTCTTTTCGATTCTGAAATGCCTGAAAAGAAATGCTAAAAATTTCAAAAAAATCCCCAGAATCAGGAATATAAGAATGAATACCCACCATCCATTGAAAAACAGAATGGCATATAGTATCAGAAGAAGAAGAGAAAATATCCTCAGTATCTTGTTTTTAAACCATAAATACAGGGAAAGAGGGAGGATATACGCTGTAGAAAGGAAGAATACTGGCTTATACAGATCACCAAAGATCTTTTCACAGAGTTTCTGATAGAGATATGCTAAGTACACTGGAAGTTTGAATAAAAACTTTAAATTTCTTTCAGGCCTGATCTCCTCTTTCAGCTCATATCTCACCATGGAAATATAATGAATATTTACAATTCTACCCAGAATAATTAGAACAATGAAGAATTTCCATGAAATAATTATAAAGAAGAATATGCCAAGGAAAAACAGGATTACAGACAGAATTCTGAGTATCTTTCTTTTATGCCACAGATACTCTGCAATGGGGAAACAGAAAAGTGTGGAGAGATAATAAGCTGGGAGATGAAAGTTCTTTCCTGAGAGTTTTATGCAAACTTCCTCAAAGAGTTTTATCGGATCTTTCATTACATCTTATTGGTTTTTTCATTTATATTTTTGAGGGCTGTTTTCAGTTCAACCCTTTATATTTATTATAGGTTTTAACATCGCAACTTTTTTTGCAATTCCTGATTTATCCATGCACTCCACAACATTCACGATATCCTTATAAGCTCCAGGTGCCTCCTCTGCAATTCCTGCCATTGAATGACCTCTTACATATATGCCTTTGTTCTCCAGTTCCTTCAGGAGCCTGTCTCCTCTATACTGATGTTTGGCTTTCTTTCTGCTCATGGCTCTTCCCGCCCCGTGAATCGCTGACCCAAAGGTCGCATTCATACCCTTTTCAGTACCTCTCAAAATAAATGAGCATGTACCCATTGTTCCACCCACCAGAACGGGCTGGCCTATCTTTCTGTATTTTTTTGGTATCTCTTCCCTTCCAGGACCAAAAGCTCTTGTAGATCCCTTTCTATGAACATACAAAAGTTTTTTCTTTCCGTCCACTTCATGATACTCTTTTTTGCATGTATTGTGGCCAATAGAATAAAATTTCGGGAGCTCTTCATCAGGAAAAACCTCTTTAAAGCCTTTTCTTACCAAATGTGTTAAAACTTCGTGATTGGCAAAGGCACAGTTTATACCGCAACATACCGCTGAAAAGTATTTCTGTCCCTCCTCTGAGTTTATGGGTGCGCATACAAGTTCTCTGTCTCTTATCTTTATTCCATACTTTTTAGTGGTTTCAGCGAGGATTTTAAGATAATCTGTGCCTATCTGATGCCCCAAAGCACGAGAACCACAGTGGAAAGATACCAGAACGTCTCCCTTTTTGAGATCGTAAACCTCAGCGGCTTCCTGATCGTATATCTCAGCTACATACTGTACTTCTAAATAGTGATTTCCCGATCCAAGTGTTCCTATCTCTTTAAACTGTCTCTGTTTTGCTTTTTCGCTTACGTTTTCCGGATTTGCATCCTTAACTCTCCCATTTTCTTCAATATACTCAAGATCTTCTTCTATACCATATCCATTTTCTATTGCCCATTCTGCTCCACCAATGAGTACTTCATCTATCTGATGTAAGTTTAATCTGACTTTACCGGTAGATCCCAGTCCAGCGGGTACTGTTTTAAAAAGTGAGTCCAGAAGAGGCTTGGCTTTTTTTCTTATATCCTCTTCTTTTAAAGATGTTTTCAATGATGTTACAGAGCAGTTTATATCAAATCCTATACCTCCCATTGTTATTACTCCTTCCTCTTCATCGAACGCACCGACACCACCTATGGGAAATCCATATCCTGGATGGACATCACTTAAAGCTATACTTGCCTTCTGTATCCCAGGCAAACATGCCACATTGGCTATCTGTTTCAGAGCATTCCAGTCCTTTCCAAGCCTCACATCCTCTTTTAAATGCTCTATTATCTGTCTGTTTCCATATATCATACCGGGTACTCTCATATCTTCCTGTTTCGGTAATTCCCACTCATAATCTGTAATTCTTTTTAGGTTTAGAAGATCCATTTTTATCACCTATACATCTACCACACACTGTATATATATCTTTTCATCTTTTTTTCCGATTTTTAATCCAGAGTATGTAGCGGCTTTTACCTCAATCTTAGGTTTATGTTTTTTCTGATCAAACCTTTCTCCTGAAGCTACCCCTTTTAGAGTATACAGATCGTTTTTATTGATCTTTACTTTGAACTCAGAAAAGCTCATCTCTTCAATATCCTTCTTCGTAAGAAGTTCATTCAGCCATTCAATAAAAAGAGCTTCAATATCGGGAGCCTCACATTTTATTTCCACATTTTTTTGAGGATTTACCTCATCCAGATCTATCATGACTGAGAACATTGCTTTTGCTCCATTCTCAAATGCCTCTTCTATTGTATTTCCATATCCTCTTATACCTATATCTGCTTCATGATCCAGAAGTTCATAATCCATAAACGAGTAATGTTAATATAGGTTAAATAATTTTCTTTGATTTTTAATCTATATATCCCAATATCTCTCCGAGCTCTTTTATACGTTCTCCAAGTTTTTTTGCTGATCTTATTGCTTCTTTGTCTTTTGTTATTTCTCCTTCGTCAAATCCAATCCCACAAACCCCTCTATTTGCTGGAATAATTTCATGTTTAAGGAAAAATGCATTAATAGCTGTAATAGCATTCTCCAATCCATACCTCCTTCCTACAACAACTGCTCCTCCGATTTTATTCCTGAGTTTTTCTCTCATGCACCATGTACGATCCATAAATGCCTTCAATTGCGCTGTAACATTGTTAAAATAAACTGGGCTTCCCATAACAATTCCATCACTTCTAAGGAGTAATGGTATGAAGATCTTGCTCATATCATCCTTGATCACACATTTACCTGTTTCTACACAAAATCTACATGAACGACATGGATTGATATCATAATCCGCAAGCTTAAAAAACTCTCCACCTGTTATTGAGAGTGTCAATTTCAAAAGATAGTCTGTATTGCTATTTTTTCTTGGACTTCCCGAAATATATAAAATTTTCATTTCAACAACCCCTTTACAATAACATCTACCGCTTCCTCTTCTGTCAATCCTCTCGCCATAAGTGTTTCCAGCTTCTTATTTATTCTCCCTATCGCAGCTTCGTGTGTTACCCTTGCTAAAGGATTTTCTACACTGATTTTAGGAGTTGAGGCTGCTTTTGCTCCATTCTCAAATGCCTCTTCTATTGTATTTCCATATCCTCTTATACCTATATCTGCTTCATGATCCAGAAGTTCATAATCCATAAACGAGTAATGTTAATATAGGTTAAATAATTTTCTTTGATTTTTAATCTATATATCCCAATATCTCTCCGAGCTCTTTTATACGTTCTCCAAGTTTTTTTGCTGATCTTATTGCTTCTTTGTCTTTTGTTATTTCTCCTTCGTCAAATCCAATCCCACAAACCCCTCTATTTGCTGGAATAATTTCATGTTTAAGGAAAAATGCATTAATAGCTGTAATAGCATTCTCCAATCCATACCTCCTTCCTACAACAACTGCTCCTCCGATTTTATTCCTGAGTTTTTCTCTCATGCACCATGTACGATCCATAAATGCCTTCAATTGCGCTGTAACATTGTTAAAATAAACTGGGCTTCCCATAACAATTCCATCACTTCTAAGGAGTAATGGTATGAAGATCTTGCTCATATCATCCTTGATCACACATTTACCTGTTTCTACACAAAATCTACATGAACGACATGGATTGATATCATAATCCGCAAGCTTAAAAAACTCTCCACCTGTTATTGAGAGTGTCAATTTCAAAAGATAGTCTGTATTGCTATTTTTTCTTGGACTTCCCGAAATATATAAAATTTTCATCTCGACAACCCCTTCACGATAATATCTACCGCTTCCTCTTCTATCAATCCTCTCGCCATAAGTGTTTCCAGCTGTTCATAATCCATAACTCAGAAAGCATGGGAGAAGTTAAATAATTTTTCTTCTTTGAGAGGTAATGGAACTTTTATCTCAGTAGAATATCAAAAGACACCACCAGTAACATATCGATCTTCATAGAATAACCTTTTATATTATATCATTGAAATAACAGCATGGAAAAAGAGATAATTGCTGGAATTGTTCTTATCTGTATAGGAATGTATATGACAATAGAGGGAATAAGGCGGCTCTTAGGATATCTGACAGTTATGGCTGGATTTTATCTGATTATAGAAGGCTACAGTAAATATCAGAAAGGAAAAAGAGAGGACGAGGAAGAGATCATAAAAGAGTACATGGAGAAGTATGGAAAGGACATGTAAGATTTAAATTGTATAAAATCAAGATAATAGTATGACTCAGATAACTGTATCAAAAAAAATTCTGTATCTCATGGGTGTCTGCATAGTGATCTCCCTTCTTCTGAATGGATTCCTGATCTACACGTACTACACTGCAGAAAAAAATTTTTCTTCAGATCTTGAAACTTTGAAATATGAGAGGATATCTCTCAGTGTACCGATAGATACAACTGTCACAGTCCCTATCAAGAAAGATATAGATATAGAGATCCCCTTTGATGGAAAGATCACCGTTCCTTTTGAGGGTGATATAACTGTCCCCATAAAAACAGAGGTGAAGATAGAGGGAACACTGGAGGAACTTGGACTTGGAGATCTCATAGATAAGATCATCGAGATTATAGACAGATGACTACTTCTTTTTTATCTTTATGATGTCTCCGATTGTGAGTGTTTTGGAGTTCAGAGTAAGTTTCGGGATCTCCACCTCAGATATCTTATCCATTATCCTTATCTTCAGAGCTTTCTCAAGCTTTCTGGCAAGATTATACGATGGAGTCATATTGCCTGTTTCCAGCCTGTGTATGACAGATTCTTTTTCATTAATTCTGGATGCAAGTTCTTTCTGTGATAATTTCAGTTCTTCTCTGGCTTTTCTTATCAATTCCGAGTAATCAGGAACAATCGTAAATTCATCCTTCTTAGCCCCAACTTTCTTTATTTCTTTCTTCTTTTTGGGGAGAATCTTCTTTTCTTCCTTATGGACTTCAATTCTTGTCCCAAACTTCGCACATTTTGGACAGACAGTCAATTTAGCTCCATCTATTATGATATTCACTCCTCTACCTTTAAACTCTCTTCCGCAGATTTCACAGATCATTATACAATCATACCAAAAGTTATTTAAATACTTTGCCTCCAAATAAGTATATTAGAGCAGATTTAACCTGAGATCAAAGGAGAGGATACATTGGCTGAAGCCCTGAGATATGATACCGAAGTTCTGATAAAAAAAATTCAGTATTTGGAGCTGGAAAAAAGAAATGTAGAGACTGAAAAATATAAACTTGAGAGGAGGCTCACAGAGTTAGAGAGAGAGGTGGAAAGACTGAGATCCCCTCCTCTGATCACAGCTACTGTTCTTGACGTGCTGAGTGATGGTAGAGTTGTAGTTAAAAGTTCTTCAGGACCTGATTTTGTTGTTTCAACATCCAGTTTTATCAATAAAGATGAGATATTTCCTGGAACAAGGGTGGCTCTGAACCAAAGAACACTTGCTGTCATGGAGGTACTTCCCTCCTCAAAGGATCCCTTGGTGAAGGGGATGGAGATCCTGAATGCTCCGGATGTTCCTTACAGCATGGTGGGGGGACTGGAGTCCCAGATCAAGGAGGTAAAGGAGACGGTAGAACTCCCGTTAAAAAATCCAGAGTTGTTCAAAAAGATCGGGATAGATCCCCCGAACGGAGTTTTGTTTTACGGTCCACCAGGATGTGGTAAAACTCTCCTTGCAAAGGCTGTGGCAACAGAGACAAAAGCGACGTTCGTCAAAGTAGTTGCTTCAGAGTTTGTGAAGAAATACATAGGGGAAGGTGCCAGACTTGTCAGAGAAGTTTTTAAGATGGGGAGAGATAAAGCACCAAGCATTATATTCATAGATGAGATAGATGCAATAGGTGCAAAAAGGACGGATTCCTCTGTTTCAGGAGACAGAGAAGTTCAGAGAACATTGATGCAGTTGCTTTCGGAACTGGATGGATTTGATGCGAGGGGAGATGTAAAGGTGATCGCTGCAACAAACAGAGTGGATATACTGGATGAAGCTCTTCTGAGGCCAGGGAGATTTGACAGGAAGATCGAGATACCTCTGCCATCGTATGAGGGAAGGCTTGATATCCTGAGGATACATACTTCAAAGATGAATATAAGAGATGTGAGCCTTGAAGAGATCGCAAGAAAGACAGATGGTGCCTCTGGAGCAATGCTCAAGGTCATATGTACAGAGGCGGGAATGTTTGCCATCAGAGAAGGGAAAGATTTTGTGACTCAGAAAGAGTTTGAAAAAGCGATAAATAAGATCTTCAAAAAGTCTAAAGAAAAAAGCAACATGTACGGATAAAATGACAACGAACATAGCGGAAATAGAGATGAAGAACAGTTTAAGATATTTAATGGAAAGGAATAAGCTCTATTTTATCAAGTATCCTGACAGTGTTAGGGAGTATTACAGGTCTCCATACGATTTCCTTGTCCTTACAGAAAGATATAACTATGCAATAGAGGTGAAAAAGGTTAAAACAAAGAGCTTTCCATTTAAAAATATAACAGAGCATCAGATTGAGTCCCTGCTGAAATTCTCAAATCTTCTGAAAAAGAACAGATCATTCGTTTTTATAAACTATAGAAATGGAAAAAGAAAAATAGAGGAAAAGATAAATAAAGCTTATATGATAGAGATAGGAGATTTCATAAAAATAAAGGAATCTATAAACAAAAAGAGTATACCCATGGATTGGTGTGAAAAGAATGCAATCCCTCTGAAAAGAATGAAGTTTGAAAAAGGGTATGGATGGGATCTCTCTTTTCTCTTAGAGTCCAACATCCTCCCTTAAGACATCTGCCATATCTGTTTTTTCCCATGTGAAATCAGGGTCTTCTCTTCCAAAATGTCCATATACTGCTGTTTTTTTGTAAATGGGTCTCAGTAAATTGAGATGTTCTATGATCTTTGCGGGTCTGAGATCAAAGTTGTTTTCCACAGCTTTTTCTATCTTTTCCATCTCCACCTTATTTGTATTGTAGCAGTCTATGTATATAGAGACAGGTTTGGATACCCCGATGGCGTAGGCTATCTGGAGTTCACATTTATCAGCAAGTTCTGCAGCCACTATATTTTTTGCTATGTATCTTGCCATGTATGATGCGGATCTATCTACCTTTGAGGGATCTTTTCCTGAAAAACATCCTCCACCATGGCTACCGACTCCTCCGTAAGTATCAACGATTATCTTTCTTCCTGTAAGCCCAACATCTGCAGCAGGACCACCTTTTACAAATCTTCCAGTGGCATTTATATGGTATTTTGTTTTGCTATCCAGCAACTCAGAGGGTATGACCTCCTCGATAACATGCTCTCTGATATCCTCCCTGACCTTCTCTATATCTATATCATCGTGCTGGGCTGCGATCACAATGGCTTCCACTCTTTTTGGAGTTTTGTCGTTATTGTACTCTATTGTTACCTGCGATTTTCCATCAGGTCTCAGATAATCAAGTATCTTCTTTTTTCTCACTTCTGCAAGTCTTTTTGTTAATCTATGTGCAAACTCAAGAGGCATTGGCATAAAGTTCTCTGTTTCGTTTGTGGCGTATCCAAACATCAGCCCCTGATCTCCAGCACCCTGATCCTCCTTATTCACACCGATGGCAATATCAGGACTCTGCTCATCTATTGCAGTGAGAACAGCACATGTCTCGTAATCGAAGCCGTACTCTGGCTTTGTATATCCTATATCTCTGATGGTCTCTCTTACAATTTTTCGCGTATCCACATACGTATCTGTAGTTATCTCACCGGAGACGATACACATCCCCGTGCTCACCAGCGTTTCACACGCAACTCTGCATTTTTTATCATTGGAGATTATTGCATCCAGTATGGCGTCAGAGATCTGATCAGCTACCTTGTCGGGATGTCCTTCAGTAACGGATTCAGATGTGAAAAGTTTCTTCATATGATCACCGAATATAATTACCACAATAATTTCCTTTATATATTTTTCCCATCTATTATTACCAATAGTTATAATTTTCATGAATGCACAGAAACCTTTTTATTTTTCAGTAATATAAAATAGCACAATGGCAAAGATAGCAGCGAGCAGACTCAGAGATAGAAGAGTAGTCACAGAACAGGGACATGAGATCGGGACTCTTTTTGATATCATTGTAGATGAGGATACAGGAAAGATCATGGCTTTCATCGTTGATCCCTCCACTGAGCAGGTAAAAGAAGAACTGATAACGGACAAAAATGGGCTTATTCTTGTTCCTTTTGGAGCTTTTTATGCTATAAAGGATTATCTGATAGTTGATGCGAGAAGACTTCCAAGAAAAACATCCAAAACGAATCTCTTTGCAAGATAAAGTTGTATAGAGAAGGACAAAAGATTAAGGAGGAGCTGATCTTGGAGGGATACTGTATCACGTATTACTATTTTATAAGATGCGATCGCAGCTCGTTATGCTTATAGGAATTGATTTACCGAAACCCTTTTATAGAATTTCAAAAAGTTAATTCTATGAGTGCCTGAGATCCTTTTTGTACAGGCGTTTTTGAGAGTGATTTTTATGGATCATATCGTGGTATCGAATCTAACTAAAAAGTTTATAAAAAAGGGGAAAAGAAGATTTTTGACCAGAGAAAAAGAGGAGATTCTGGCTCTGGATCATATCAGTCTTAGAGTAAAGAAGGGAGAACTTTTTGGTCTTCTTGGTCCAAATGGTGCGGGCAAAACAACACTGGTAAAATGCTTGGCTACATTGCTTATTCCTGACGAGGGGACAGCAGTGATAGATGGTTATGATATAATAGAGGATCCCATATCTGTGAGGAAGATCCTTGGAATCACGACAGGGGGTGAGAGAACTCTCTACTGGAAATTGTCTGCAAGGGACAATCTGAAGTATTTCGCAAGCCTTTATGGGCTTTCATCAAAAGAGGCCGAGGAGAGGATAGATTATCTTCTGAATATTATGGATCTGAAGGAAAAACAGCATCAGAGACTGGAAAAGTATTCCACAGGGATGAGACAGAAAGTCTCTATAGCAAGAGCTATCCTCCATGATCCAAAGATAATTCTGCTTGATGAGCCTACATTGGGTCTCGATCCTTCTTTTTCAATGTTTCTCAGGTCTTTCATTAAAAATGAGCTTAACAGAAAAGAGGGAAAAACGATACTTTTGACAACACATTATATGGAAGAGGCTGATCAACTCTGCGACAGGATAGCGTTTGTCAATAAGGGCAAGTTGATAGTTGTGGACACATCCAAAAATCTTAAAAGAAGTGTCTCAAAAAACGAAGTTCTTGAGATCAAATGCGTAGGGAATGTGGAGAATTTAGTTGGTTTCAATGCATATATGGAGAATAAAAGGGATTATACAAAAGTAAAAATACTGCATGAAAACACCGAGGAGATAATGGACGATGTGCTCAAAATTATAAAAGAAAAAGCTAAAATTTTGTCTGTAAATGTAAAAAGACCTACATTGGAGGATGTCTTTATTCATCTAACAGGATCAGAGCTGAGGGACGATTATGAATAGTTTTTACAATATACACATAATCCTTGCAGAGGTAAAAAAGTCCTTGAAGATAATCTTATGTTATCCCATGGAGATAGTTTACTGGTGCATCTTTCCGATATTCTGGGCTGTACCCTTCATATTTCAGGGGAATGCACTGGTGGGTGGAATGAAAAGTGAAGCCTTTTCAGAACTCACAGGAACTGCTGAGTTCATGCCCTACATTCTCATAGGTGCTGTTCTCAACACGTACGTTCTCTCTGCACTTTATGGAATGAGTAACAGTTTGAGAGAGGAGTCTTACTGGGGTACTCTTGAGCTGATACTCGGAAGCCCATGTTCAAAGATACCGATACTTCTTGGAAAGGCACTAAACGAGGCCATAACATCAACAATATTTGCAATAAGCCAGGTATTTATCTGTATTGTTATATTCGGTCTGAAGATAGCTATAAACCAGATACTTCCGATAATGCTTATCGTGATTCTTCTGATGCTGGGTCTTTATGGCCTATCAATAGCACTGGCTGGTATTACGATACAGATAAAACAGTCTCGGAGCCTGATACATACGGTGGAGTACCTGTTTTACCTTTTTTCGCCAGTAAGATATCCTGTGGATATAAATCCATGGACAAAAACGATATCTCTCATTATCCCATTAACGTATGCTCTGATCGTTGTGAGAGGTATAACACTTTTGAATAAGGGTCTTATTGATCTCTGGCAGAATGTTGTAATACTTCTACTTATGGATATCGCTCTGATAGTTTTTGGATACTATATTTTCTTCTATATCGAGAAGAGAGCAAGAAAATCAGGAATAATATCCACATATTAGTGATGAAAATGAATTTAAGACACTATCTGAGGGCAATAAACGCAGAAAATATAAAGGAATGGAAGATAGAATTAACATACAGAGTAGATTTTATCAGAGGATTATTTGAGCCTTTATTCTATGTTCTTCCAGCTATACTGTACGGAATGGCGATAGTTGGTGGAAGATACTCAGAAAACCTTGAAAAACTCACAGGAACAGGAAACCTGATAACATATACCGTGATAGGTTATGTATTTATGGGATTCCTTGAGACAGCAGTGTGGGGTATGGGATTTGCTCTGAGAAAAGAGCAGTGGTATGGCACCATAGAACAGGTCTTTGCAGCACCGGTACCGCGATGGGTATATGTAATGGGGATGGCTCTTCACTCAACAATGCATCAAGGACTGATCATTATCATGCAGTCTGTTGTAATCTACTTTATATTTGGCTTAGTGCTGGATATAAGTGGAATATTACCATCTCTACTCATAATCGGGATAATGATGATCTCGCTGTACGGATTGGGAATACTTCTCTCCTCTCTCGTTCTTATATTCAAGGAAGGGTGGATAATCTCTGAGATACTGTACTCCTTCATGATAATAGTCACTCCAATAGCATACCCCTTGGCCGTTCTTCCTTCCATACTCCAGAAGATCTCAATGTATATGCCCACAACTTATGGCATATCAACAATAAGACACTTTCTGATCGGAGAATCCCTGGGTTTCAGTGTATTCGATGCTGTTCTCCGTCTTCTGGCTATTGGTGTACTCTGGGTAATCTTTGGACTCTTTATATTCAATATTGTGGATAGAAGGGTGAGAAATAAAGGGGAACTCGGGACATATTAGAAAAAAGTAATTCTTTCTGCCATTGAAGGAAAAATAGAAATATACGCTCCTGAATCTGTAAAATCAGAGCTGACAGGGATCCTGGAAAAAAAGTTGGATTATAAGAAAGAAAAGGAGAATATAAAGGAGAATTTGATCTGAAGGATGATAATGATAGATCAATTGCCGCCTGCTGTTTGATTTTAAACTGTGCTCTTTTAACAGGAGATAAGGATTGTGATAATGTTAAGAAGATAAAGGTAATGAGATTAAGGGATGTTGTATTAGATTGAGTTATCAGTCATCTTCCTCCTGTGGATAGTTTTTAAAGTGTTCTCTTTTAACAGTCTGTCAAGAAGATAAAGGTAATGAGTTTAAGGGATGTTGTATTAGATTGAGTTATCAAATTCTATATTTAAGTATAAAGTAATCTTTTTAAATGATTAGTTCTATAATAGATAATAATCATAATAAAAGGTGCAGTAATGATAAAAATTGAAAAACTTTATATGCGCTATAACATAGAACTTCTGAAATTTGTTGGAAAAATAAGAAAACCCAAGGAGGATAAGAAACTACCTATCGTGTTAAGTAGAAAAGATGTTTCTCAAATTATCTCATCAATTGTAAACATAAAGCGCAAAGCTATCCCAATAATATGGAACGATATATGCATTGCGTATATGAACG
>JAGGSA010000015.1 GCA_021159325.1 Methanomicrobia archaeon
GAAAGGATATGCGAGAGTGAAGGATATAGCCTCAGAACTGAAGGTCAGCTCCCCCAGTGTTACTGAGATGATGAAAAAGTTGAGTGATCAAGGATTTATAGTTTATGAAAAATACAGTGGTATTATCCTTACAGAGAAAGGTAGAAAAATAGCAAAGGGAGTAAAAAAGAGACATGATATATTTAAAAATTTTTTAGAAATAATTTTAGTTCCAGAGCACATTGCGAATAAAGATGCATGTATAATGGAACATCATTTAAACCCCAAAACGATTGAGCAGTTCTCAAAGTTTGTTGAATTCGTTAAAAATGCTCCTATACATCCTGAATGGTTAAAACATTTTAAAGAGTACTGCGAAACTGGGAAATACAAATGTGAGCATAGAGAATTTTAGGATATTTTTCAAAATCCTAACTTTTTTAGGGTAATTTATTTATACACCTAATTTATTAAAATTAGGTAAGCCTAACTGGTGACTTTTATGAATGAGATATCTTTGAGTGAACTGAGAGAAGGCGAATGGGCGAGGATTGTTGCAATAGATGGATTGAGACATGGACACATGAGAAAGAAGCTCTTATTGAGAGGATTACTTGAAGGAAGCATTGTAAGAGTAATTTCATGTCGCGGTCCTATTACCATTGAAGTTGACAGAAATATGGTTGCAATAGGTAGAGGAATGGCACGAAAAATTAGAGTGGTTAGGGTGTGATAAAATGGATAAAAAACTATCTGAAATGAGGTATGGAGAAGAAGGTGTTGTAAAAAGTATTGAAGGAGATCTAAGGAATAAAGTGGCAGGTATGGGTATCAGAGTAGGAAAAAAGATTAAAATGATCACAAAACAGCCAATAAAAGGTCCCGTTGTGGTACTAGTTGATGAATATAGGACATCTTTAGGATTGGGTATAGCAGATAAGATCATTATAGAGGTGAGAAAATGAAAATCTTACTTATGGGGCATCCAAATGTCGGAAAATCCGTTTTTTTCAATCGTTTGACAGGATCGAATGTCATTGAATCAAATTATCCAGGTACAACAGTTGATTATACAAAAGGGTACATGGTATTGGAAAATAGAGATATCGAAGTTATTGATGTTCCTGGTACATTCTCTTTAGAGCCAAAGGATAAAGCAGAAGAGGTCGCAGTAAAAATGCTTGAAGAGGAAAAAGATGCTATCGTTGTATGTGTCATTGATGCCTCTAAGATAGAAAGAGGACTTTACTTAACATTGGAGATTATAGAAAAAGGTTATCCAGTTATAATAGCATTAAATATGTGGGATGTTGCTAAAGACAAGAATATAGAGATAGATGTAAAAAATCTTGAGAAAATCCTTGAAGTCCCAGTAATACCCACAGTGGCAATAAGCGGTGAGGGGATAAAGGAAGTAGTTTCAAGAATAAAAGAAGCAAAGCCTGTTAAAATAAAAAATATTATTAAAAATGTGGGTGGTTAGATGTTGAGTATTGACGAAAGATGGGATTTGATCGATAAAATATCAAAAAAGACTGTAAAATTTGGTAAATACAAACACACACTGAAAGATGCTGTTGGTGAGTTAACTGTTAAACCTCTTACAGGCATACCTGTAGCAGTAGCTGTTTTGTATGGTTTCTGGAGTGTATTTAGTTCATTTGCAGGTTTTTGTACCGACGGATTTTTAGTTAAAATATTTGATGGATACTGGCTACCATGGTTGCAGAACATTTTTCCAGGTGGATTGCACAATTGGCTGTATAATCTTATGGTAGATGCTGGACATATAGAAAATGGAGTTCTTGTACCATCAGACAATTGTTTTGAAGCTTTTGGTGTACTTACATCTGGACTTTTCGTTCCTTTTGGAGTTGTTTTGCCTGCTGTGTTTATATTCTATCTTATGATGACGCTATTGGAGGATATAGGGTATCTACCTCGTCTTGCAGTTCTTATCGATACCGTATTGCACAAGATAGGATTGCACGGATATGCGATCGTCCCCACAATTCTCGGATTTGGATGCAATGTCCCTGCAGTAACTGCGACGAGGATCTTAGAAACGAAAAAACAACGATTTATGATGATGACTCTACTTGGAATATTTATTCCGTGTGGTGCTCAACTTGGAATTATGGAAGAGGTAATTCCAGACACAATGGGATTTGTTATACTCTACTTATTGTTTGGATACTTTGTTTTCGGTTTTATCTTGAATAAGATTATCCCAGGGAAATCTCCAGAGATTTTGATAGATATACCTCCATATCAAAGACCTACGATACATAATGTCAGGAAAAAAGTATGGATAAGAGTGAGTGGCTTTTTGAAAGTCGCAGTTCCTTTTGTAATTTTAGGTTGCCTTATAGTAGGTGTGATGTATATAACAGGATTCATGGATTGGTTAGCCAATGCGCTGAGTCCATTACTAACAAACTGGTTTGGTGTTCCAAAAGAGACAGTAGGACCCTTAGTAGCGGCGTTCATGAGAAAGGATCTGGCTGTTGCACAGCTCTCTGCTATTGAGATGACGAAGTATCAGATGATAACGTCTGTAGTGCTTGTTTCAATATACTTTCCATGTCTGGCAACATTCATAATGATACTAAAAGAAGGAGGGAAGGAACTCTTAGGATCTTTGGCTGCTCTCGTAGCATCTGTGTTTATCTTCGGTGGATTGATACATCTTATATGGATACTGCTGGGGGTGGCATAAATGAATAAATACACTATAGGTAAGATATACTTTGGAGTCCTGGGTATTGTTACATTAGCATTTGGTGTTGCGGAACTGGTAGTGACTGCGGGAGGAGATAGTTTTTCCTGGAGCATTTTAGAGATACCCAATGGTATATTCAGAGGAGGATGGGGAGGAGTTATTATCCTATCTGCAGGATCATTTTACCTCTCTGGTATTAAGAATCTCTCTGAGATTCATCAATTTTCGAAGATAGTAATGGGAAGCATTCTGATATGGATAGTTGCTGGATGTGATATATTTGCGATGATCACCGAGTCTATACCAGGTGAAGAGGGATGGTTCAACTCCTTAGAAGGATTTCTTGAAACATACGCACCTCCATATCCTCCTGCTATAATTCTGCTGCCTTTTTCTCTTATAGTGATCTACTATATCTACAAGAGGAAAGTAGCATGATTTTTTGTTACGAAAAGGTGAATATCTGACAAAGATGATAAAAAATGAAAACTCTGATAATCTATACCTCAATTCATCATGGTAACACAGAAAAAATTGCCAGAGCAATGGCTGAAGTTCTTGGAGCAAAGTTGATGAGGACACATGAAGCAGGTATAAACTGTATTTCAGAGTATGATCTAATAGGCTTTGGCTCAGGGATATATTTTGGAAAATATCATAGAAACATATTAAATCTTATGGATAAACTACCATTACAGAAAAACAAGAAAGTATTTATCTTTTCTACGAGCGGAATGAGAAACGGAATATTCCAGCTACCATGAAGAGGAAACTACAATAAAGCAATGAAAAAGAAACTGAAAGAAAAAGGATTTGATATTGTGGGAGAATTTTCATGTAGAGGGTTTGACACAGCAGGACCTTTTAAATTCATGGGAGGAATAAGCAAAGGAAGACCGAATGAGAGAGATCTGGAAAATGCGAGAAGATTTGTCAGAAACTTAAGAATCTGAGATTCCGTCACCGAAAATTATATAACTTACACGATCTCAGGGGAAGTGATGGAAATGAAGGAGTACAAAAAAAATTTTATCGAGTTTTTACTGAAAAAAAATGCTTTGAAAATTGGAGAATTCAAACTGAAAAGTGGAAGAATCTCTCCATATTTTATTAACACAGGAATGTTTGATGATGGTGAGAGTATTGGGAAACTGGGATATTTCTATGCAGCTAAAATAGTGGATAGATTTAAAGACAATTTTGATATCATATTTGGGCCTGCATACAAGGGTATTCCATTATCTGTAGCAACAGCTATTTCTTTGAATAGAGATTTCGGTATGAACAGAGGATACTGTTTTAACAGGAAAGAGATCAAGAAACATGGTGAGAAGAAGGCAATAGTTGGACATAAAATTGAGAGTGGAAGTAAAATCCTTATGATAGATGATGTATTCACAACGGGAGGAACAAAATATGATTCTATCGATCTTCTAAATTCTATCGCCGACAATCTTGAATTTGTTGGTCTTGTCATAGCTGTTGATAGAAAAGAAGTGGATAAAAACGGAAAAAATGCTATAAAAGAGTTTGAAATGAAAACAGGAATACCTGTAGATTCAATTGTAAATATAAATGAAATAATAAGATATCTCCGAGAAAATAGAAAGATAACAGAAGAAGAAAGGGAGATATTTGAGAGATATCTGAGAAAATATGGAGTGGAATGATATGAAGATATGTCCTGTTTGCTGGAGCACAGATGTGACGATCAAGATACCCCAGATGAATCTGTGGGTCTGTAAGGAGTGTGGATGGGAAGGTACAGAAATACTTGAGTTTCCTGATCTCCCGAAGGAAACACTGAAAAAAATGAAGAAGATCAGGGAGATGGAGAGACTTGGAAAGGGAGAAGAAGCTTCCAGACTGAGAAAAGAACTTGAGGAGGAGATTGAATGAAAGTATGCCCGGAATGCAGGAGTATGGATATAAAAAAATCCGGTGATATATGGATCTGCAAAAAATGTGGATGGAAAGGTAAAAAACCTGAAGAGATCTCAGAAGAAGAAGCCAGAGAAATAAAAAAGAAAGAAAAAAGAGAGAAAAAGATGAAAAAGCTCGAAAAGAGGATGAGAAGATTAGGTTACTGAGACCCTTTAAAGATTGTTAATATCTTTAACTCAGTCTATATATGCTTTTCCATTTTCTTTTATAATCATTGAACTCAGTATCGTAGTAACATTTTTAACTCCGCCTATGATCTTTATTAACTTTAACATCTCTGAAATTCGATCTATATCATGAAGTTTTACCTTTATCAAAAGATCGTAGCCTCCCGTTATTTCATAAATATCTATTATTTCTGGATTTTTCATTAACATTTTTAAATTTTCTGATTTTATATATTCCAATGGAATATCCAATCTTATAAGGAAAAACACAGTGATTTCTTTATGTTTCAAATTCTTTTTTTTCATTTCTTCACCTTCTACAATAAGGGAATATAATTCGTATCTTTTTTTGTTTCAAAAGATATCATTGTCGTTGTTCTCACAACGCCATCTATCTCGTTTATTTTATGAATAACTACATCCCTGAAGCTTTTCATATCTCTCGCTATCACCTTTATCAATATATCGAACTCCCCGGTGATGAGATATATGCCAAGGACACCCTTTATATCCATAAGAGTACTTACAATTTTATCCAGTTTATCAAGTTCCGCTGCAATGCCAACAAAACCAATAAGATCCATACCCACCGTTTTTGGATCTATGATAACTGTCTCTCTTCTGATAATCCCCATTTTCTTCATCTTTTTTATTCTTTTAAAAACAGCTGGTGCAGAAATATTTAAAACAGCCCCGATCTCTCTTAAAGGGGTATTTACATCCCTCTGGAGAATATCCAGGATCTTTTTATCTGTTTCATCTATCATTTTCCATCACCAGTTTAGTTAATATTGTTAACATAATATTTAAATATTTCGTTTAAAATTATAACAAAAGGTGATATCATGATAGCAGAACCATACAGAATAAAGGTAGTGGAACCACTAAAAATAACTAACCGAGAAGAAAGAGAAGAGATACTCAAAAATGCAGGCTATAATGTAATGTTGATTAAAGCAGAGGATGTCTATATAGACCTATTGACAGACAGCGGTACATCTGCAATGTCCCAGAACCAGTGGGCTGGGTTGATGGTAGGAGATGAATCCTATGCAGGATGCAGAAACTTTTATCATCTGGAAAAAACAGTAAAAGAAGTACTGGGATTTAAATACTTTGTACCAACGCATCAGGGAAGACCGGCAGAGAATATACTCTTCAGAATCAAAGTCAAAAAAGGAGATTATGTTCCCAACAATATGCACTTCGATACCACAGGTGCTCATGTACTCGATAAAGGTGGAATCCCTGTAAACCTTGTTATAGATGAAGCTTATGATCCTCAGGCTTTACATCCTTTTAAGGGGAATATGGATGTAAAAAAGCTGAGAGATCTGATAAAAAAAGTTGGTCCAGAAAAAATACCACTTGTGATGATAACGATCACAAACAACACTGGAGGAGGAGAACCTGTTTCAATGGAGAACATAAAGGAGGTCAAAAAGATCACAGAAGAATATGGAATACCTCTGTTTTTTGATGCTGCAAGGTTTGCTGAAAATGCTTATTTTATCAAGAAAAGAGAGAAAGGATATGAAAACAAATCTGTAGCCGAGATCGTAAGAGAGATGATGGGATATGCTGATGGATGCACTATGAGCTGTAAGAAGGATGGATTGGTGAATATCGGAGGACTCCTGGCGATGAATGATAAGGAACTCTTTGAAAAGGTCAAACAGCATCTCATACTGCTTGAAGGTTTTCCAACTTATGGAGGACTCGCTGGCAGAGATCTGGAAGCTTTAAGTGTAGGGCTCCGAGAAGTACTGGATGAAAATTACCTGGAATGGAGAGTTGGACAGGTAAAGTACCTTGGCAATAAGCTGAAGGAAGAGGGAGTTCCTATAATGGAGCCAGTTGGTGGTCATGCGGTATATATAGACCTCAAGAGATTCTTACCTCATATCCCGCAGAGCCAGTTCCCGGATAATGCCTTTACTGCAGCCTTATATCTGGAAGGAGGAATCAGAGCTGCAGCCTTAGGGAGTACCGCCTTTGCAAGAAAAGATGAGAAAACTGGAGAGATTATTTACCCAAAACTCGAATTGGTCAGACTGACAATTCCAAGGAGAGTATACACCAACAGTCATATGGACGTGGTGGCAAATACAGTGATAAAACTCTATAAAAACAGGGATAAAATAAGAGGTCTGAAGATCGTCTATGAGGCTCCGGTGCTGAGACATTTCACCGTAAGATTTGAACCTCTCTAAATGGGTCTCCCCCTATTATTTTTTTTCTCTGTGCCATTCTATAGCCACAGACTATTGTCTTGTATCCTGAAAGTTCTTCATTGAGTCTTTCATCTCCTGTATCAACTAAGAGGTACGGAGTCTGGTTTAGTTTATGAGGTGTTGCTATCACTATAATATTCTCCTTTCCAGCTTTTTTTATAACATCTGCACTGATCTGCTGGTTTCCTCTTCCAAAGATAAATCCCTGTGCTCCGATAGGAGTTACAACTATCTTCACATTCCTTTCTTTCTCCATATACGAGAGGATCTCTCTTTCATTTACATCCTTTGCTATGAGTTCTCCATTTTTTACAAGATCCACGCCGAGAAGTGTTTTCTCTATCCCCATTGAATCCGCAATGCTTTTTGTTGTTGTTCCTGCCCCAAGAATATAGAGAGCATTGTCTCTCATGACCTCCTTCATGAACTCCGCTATCTCCCTCTTTGATCTCTCTTCGCTCACACTCTGGAATAACGATTTGCTTCTCTGAACTAAGAGGGGTACATATACCGTTCTTGCATACCCGAAAACTTTCAGATTTAACTCATCTCTTCTGTAGCTCTCCTCATCTATATCCATTATCTCTGCCTCCCGTATCTCTGCTTTATCCTCCAAAAATTTCTCTATTAACAGGGAAATACTCTCAGGATTTACTGAGAAAACACCAGAAAACATCTTCACTCCCGATGGAATCCCTATAATCGGGATCTGATCCTTAACAATCTCATAAATATCCCTCGCAGTTCCATCACCTCCGCAGAAGATGATCAGATCAACATTTTCTTCAAGAAGTATCCTACACACTTTCTGTGTATCTTTTCCTGATGTCTTTTTCTCGGGATGGTAAACTACAGAGAACTCTGGGAACTCGAGTGCTTCAAGTATATTTTCTCCCATCACTCCCGAGGATGTCAGAAGATTGAGATCTGATCTTCTTCCATTTAAATTTTCCAGTGCTTTTTTTGCCTTTATATGGGCTACCGGTCTTGCACCTCTCTCCAATGCTTCCTCCAGAACTCCATCTGTACCTTTCAGACCTACAGCTCCACCCATTCCAGCCACTGGATTTATGATAAATCCAGCTTTTATCATCATATCACTTTATTCTCAGGGATTCCAAGGATTTTTTTATAAGTTCTGCGGGATATTCATAGTCAACTAATTTTCCTTCATGATACAGGTCATAACCCATCAGGTCAAAATGCCCATGTCCACTGTTGTTGAAGAACAGAACTTTCTCCTCACCTGTTTTTTTGCATCTGATAGCCTCATCTATCACAGCCTTGACAGCATGTGCACTCTCCGGTGCCACAATGAATCCCTCAGATCTTGCAAATATATGGGCTGCTTCAAATACTTCATTCTGGTAATACGCTCTTGCACTCATGTATCCTTCTTTTGTCAGCTTACAGAGTATCGGAGCATCTCCATGGTATCGCAATCCCCCAGCATGGATAGGTGGAGGCACAAAGTCATGACCCAAGGTATACATTTTAAGAAGAGGTGTGAGCTGCGCAGTATCTCCAAAATCATAGGTGTACAGTCCCTTTGTGAGTGTGGGGCATGCCATTGGCTCGCAGGAGATAATCTCAACCTCCGGCTTTTCTCCCCGCAGTTTATCGCCAACAAATGGAAAAGATGCACCTGAAAAATTACTCCCTCCTCCAACACATCCAAAAACCATATCAGGGTATGTCTCCGCAATCTCAAACTGTTTTTTTGCTTCTAACCCTATGATCGTCTGATGCAAAAGAACATGATTCAGAACAGATCCAAGGGAATAGTTTGTATCATCATGTTTTGCAGCATCCTCCACAGCCTCAGATATCGCTATTCCAAGGCTACCTGTTGTATCCGGAAACTTCTCTCTTATTCTTCTTCCAGCCTCTGTTCTATCAGTTGGACTTGGAAAACACTCTGCTCCCCATGTCTCCATAAGTATTCTTCTATAAGGTTTCTGTTCATAACTTGCCTTCACCATATACACTGTACATTTTAATCCAAAAAGGGATGCTGCAAAAGCCAAGGAAGATCCCCATTGTCCGGCACCTGTCTCTGTGGATAATCTCTCAATTCCCTCCTTCATATTGTAGTATGCCTGTGCCACTGCAGTATTCGGCTTGTGACTTCCTGGAGGAGATACTCCCTCCCACTTATAGTAAATCCTGGCAGGTGTTTTCAGTGCCTTCTCCAGTCTGTATGCCCTGTATAAAGGGGTGGGTCTCCATACCCTGTAGATCTCCAGTACCTCCTCGGGTATCGGGATCTCTCTCTTATCACTGACTTCCTGCTTTATCAGTTCCATGGGAAATATGGCAGAAAGATCCTCTGGCTTTATAGGTTCGCCTGTAGCGGGGTTTAATGGAGGGTCTAGTGGCGTTGGGAGATCTGCCAGTATATTGTACCATTTTCTTGGCATCTCATTCTCATCCAGAAGTATCTTCGTTTCCATGATCTCTGAGTACTTTGGGGTACTTTATAAATCTTTCGAGTACAAATATGTACATTTAACTCCGCAATTGTTAAATATGGAAGTATGTATAATATATTCATGTGGATAAAGATCGAGCATTACTTTGAGGAGTTTCCAATAAGGAAAAAAATAGCGGCTCTCTTTCTGATGTATGGATTCCGCATAGGAAACGATGAAAAGATATACTGTAACGATATCGAGATACCGTACACAAGCATTGCGAGAGCATTAAATATAGATAGAAGGGTGGTAAAAGAAACTGTGAGAATGATACTCAAGAACGAGGAGTTATCTGTTGTTTTTAAAAATTTGAATTCAATTGCCTTCTACAACGAAGTGGCAAAAAAGATGCATTTTGGTGTTATAGAGATATATGCAGATGCGTCTACAGTCGGCATCGTTGCAGAGGTCTCTTCAATGATAGCCAAGGAAAATATAAGCATAAGACAGATAGTTGCAGATGACCCCACCCTGTTTCCAGAACCAAAACTCACGGTGATAACGGAGAAAAAGGTTCCGGGAGAACTTCTTGATAAGTTCCTGAGTGTTAAAGGAGTTAAGAGGGTCTCAATATACTAATCAGTAAATTTTTTCTTTAGAGATAGAGTTATGTGAATATGGAGATACGAGAGATCAAGCCAGAGGATCTTAGAAGAGTCTTTGAGATAGAGTTCTCCTCATTCAATACTCCCTATGATCCTCTTGTCCTCAATTACCTTTATGAAGTTCACAGGAAAACTTTTCTCATAGCATACGAAAAAGAGGTAATAGGATATATCATAGGAATTATCGATAAAGAAGAGGGGCATATAATCTCTTTAGCAGTGGATAAAGATTTCAGAGGAAAAGATGTTGGAACTTTGCTTGTAAAACATCTTTTAAGGATATTTGAGGAGAATGGCATCAGAAAAGTTAAACTTGAGGTAAGAAAAAGTAATAAGATAGCACAGAATCTCTACAAAAAACTTGGTTTTTTCGAAGCAAAAGAACTGCCAAAATACTATGAAAACGGTGAGGACGGGATCCTGATGATGAGGTACATCTGAAAAACTATATAAGTAAACCTTTTATATTCATAAAATAACTTGTATCGGGTGAAAATATGATAACAGTATCGGTGATAAAAGCAGATGTTGGAGGAGTACCGGGACATTCAAGGGTGCATCCAGAACTGGAAGAGATAGCAAGAAATAATTTAAAAAAAGAAAAGGATCTGATAGATTTCTATGTTACACACTGTGGAGATGATCTGGAACTGATAATGACTCATAAAGAAGGCGTGGACTCGGAAAAAATACATGGAATAGCATGGGATACATTTGAAAAAGCTACAAAAAAAGCAAAGGAACTCAAGTTATATGGGGCAGGACAGGATCTTTTATCAGATGCTTTTTCTGGAAATATAAGAGGTCTTGGACCAGGAATTGCGGAGATGGAGTTTACTGAAAGAAAAGGAGAGCCTTTGGTAGTCTTCATGATGGACAAAACAGAGCCAGGAGCCTTCAATCTCCCGGTATACAGAATGTTTGCAGATCCCTTCTGTACAGCTGGATTGGTGATAGATCCCAACATGCATAATGGATTCAGATTTGAGGTATGGGATATCAAAGAGCACAAAAGGGTTTTCATGAATACACCAGAAGAAATGTATGATCTTCTGGCATTGATAGGTGCAAAATCGAGATATGTTATCAAGAGAGTCTATCCTAAAAAGGGAAAACTCCCTGAAAATGAGCCCGTTGCCGTAATATCTACAGAGAAATTATACCAGATAGCTGGAGAGTATGTGGGAAAAGATGATCCCTGCGGAATAGTGAGAGCACAGTCAGGTTTACCAGCTCTGGGGGAGGTTCTTGAGCCTTTTGCGATCCCGTTCCTTGTGAGTGGGTGGATGAGAGGGTCCCATAACGGTCCCTTAATGCCTGTATCTTTAAAGGATGCAAAATGCACAAGGTTTGATGGTCCTCCAAGGGTTGCTGCTTTGGGATTCCAGATAGCGAATGGAAAACTTGTGGGAGGCATAGATCTCTTCGATGATCCAGCCTTTGATATTGCAAGAAGAAAAGCACAGGAGATAGCGGATTACATGAGAAGACACGGTCCATTTGAGCCTCACAGATTACCCTTAGAGGAGATGGAGTATACCACATTGCCAAAAGTTCTGGAAAAGCTTAAGGATAGGTTTGAGGTGGTAAAATAACAAAAAAATTAAAGATAGATTATCCAGAGAGATGTATAGGCTGCAACGTATGTGCACTTGTCTGCTCAGCCTATCAATATCACTCACATTCTTTTACAAAAAGTGCAATAAGGATCAGAACGCAGGGAGGACTTGAAGGGCAGTTCATTATAGATGTGTGTATCGGGTGTAAAGATCCGCCGTGTGCAGCAGTATGTCCCACCGGTGCTTTGACGAAGAGGAATGGTGGAGGGGTAACATTGAAGGAAGATCTTTGTATAGGATGTCAGCAATGTGTCAAAGCTTGTGTAGTAAATGCCATATGGTTTGATGAAGAAGAGAATCTGCCTATAGTATGCAAGCAATGTGGGATCTGTGCTTTGTACTGCCCCCATGAATGTATAACTTTTGAAGAGGTGGAATGATTGTTATATAAAGAGTACATTAACATACTCAAGATTAATTTAACTGAAAAAACTACCAAAATAGAAAAAAGAGAAGACTTATTTGAGTATTTAGGTGGCGTTGGAATAGCTGTAAAGTTGTTGGATGAGGAGTGTAAAAAGAAAAAAGATGCTTTATCTCCCGATCAGCCTATTATCTTTGCTATTGGTCCGTTGTCCACAATTTTTCCCTGTATGACAAAAACGGTCGCTGTTTTTAAATCCCCCCTGACTGAAGAATACGGAGAAAGTTATGCTGGAGGAAGATTAGCTTCTTCTATGAGGTTTTCAGGATATGACGCTATAGTATTGGAAGGAAGATCAGAAGATCCTGTATATCTCTCAATCCATAATAAGAAAATAAGATTTAAAAATGCAGAAACTCTGTGGGGATTGCCTAATAAAGTAACTGGAAGAGTAATAAGGGAGCTGGAGAGGGGAAGAGGATACAGATCTATTATAAGGATCGGAGCTGCAGGTGAAAACCTCGTAAGATATGCTTCTGTGAATGTTGATTCTTACAGACATTTTGGAAGACTTGGCCTCGGTGCTGTTATGGGATCAAAGAACTTGAAGGGCATGATAATTTCAGGAAAAAAATCTTATCCCATACAGAATTTTCAGGATTATATTAAACTTTATAAAAAAATTAATACAATGGTGACGGAAACGGATAAGATGAAAAAGTATCACGATCTTGGAACGGCAAAAAATATCATTCCCCTAAATGAAATGAAGTCTTTGCCCACAAGAAATTTACAAAAAAGTTCTTTCGAAAGCGCAGAAAAAATCAGCGGGGAAAGCTTTGGAGATGAGGTTTTGATGAGAAAGGAGGCATGTGTGGGGTGCCCCATCGGATGTATACATATAGGAATGTTAAAAAGACAGTTTGCTCCCGACCATGAGTATGAATTCACCCAGGTGAACTATGATTACGAGCCTATATTTGCATTGGGTACAATGCTTGAGATAGACGATCCCTCAGACGTCCTTGAATTAATTGAAAAAACAGAGGAAAAAGGACTGGATGCTATGAGTACAGGGGTCTGTCTGGCCTGGGCAACGGAAGCCTTAGAAAAAGGGATAATATCAGAAAAAGAGACAAAATATAAATTACGTTTTGGTGATAAAAAAAATTATTTAAAATTTATAAAATCCTTAGTAAACCAGGAAAACGATTTTTTCAAGGCGTTAAGTAGAGGAGTTGCTTATGCCTCCAAAATTTATGGTGGAGAAGAGTTTGCTTTATCTCTGGGAGGCAATGAAATGGCGGGGTACCACACAGGATATGCCAACATTCTTGGATTGGCATTTGGCGCAAGACATTCTCATCTTTCTGGAGGATATGCAGTAGATCAAAAATTGAAAGAGATAAACTCAGAAAAAATAGTGGAGAATTTGTTGAAAGAAGAAAAAAACAGATGTATATACGAGACTTTGATCATGTGCCTGTTTTCCAGGGGAATATACGATCTAAAACTTGTTTCCCAAGCATTGAAGAGTATAGGAATAAACAAAAACGAAGAAGATCTTGAGATATTGGGCGAAGAGATATTTAAAATGAAAATGAAAATAAAGAGGGAAATGGGGTATGATCCCAATAAGATAAAGATCCCTGAAAGATTTTTTGAGACAGAAACACTGCATGGAAAACTTGAGAAAGACAAGATGAAAGAGATGATAGAAATATACAAAAATAAGATTTGATTATATTATAGTCTTTTTTGTAGTTTTATCGAAGAGATGTATTTTATTGGCATCTATTGCTATCTCTATCTCCTTACCTTCTTCAGCTTTTGTTGCAGCGCTTACTCTGGCCAATATCTCCTTTCCGTCCTTCTCTAAGTAGAGAAACACATCTGAGCCCATAGGCTCTCTCACCTCGACCTTAGCGGTAAAGGTATTCTCAGGTTTTGCATCTTTTATAAACTCTCTATCGTGCAAATCCTCAGGTCTTATACCGAATGTAACATCTTTGCCTATGTATTTACTTAAATCAAACTCTTCGGGGATCTTGACTTTGAAGATCCCTGCATCCGCATATATCCCATTCTCTTCAACTATGGTGCAGTCCATAAAGTTCATGGACGGTGAGCCGATAAAACCTGCCACGAATTCATTTATAGGGTGATCGTATAGTTTTTGCGGTGTGTCTATCTGCTGTATCACTCCATCGCGCATGACCACGATTCTATCTCCCATGCTCATTGCCTCTGCCTGGTCGTGAGTGACATATATTATAGTTGTTCTTAATTTTTCATGCAATTTGCTGAGTTCAGTTCTCATCTGAGTCCTCAGTTTAGCATCTAAATTACTGAGCGGCTCGTCAAACAAAAATACCTTTGGTTTTCTGACTATCGCACGGCCTACAGCCACTCTTTGCCTCTGTCCTCCAGAAAGTTCCTTTGGTTTTCTATCCAGTAGATTTTCTATCTCCAACAAACTGGCAGCTTCCTGCACTCTTGCATCTATCTCTTCTTTTGAAAATTTTCTGAGTCTTAAAGCAAAACTCATGTTTTCGTAGACATTCATATGAGGATATAGGGCATAGTTCTGGAATACCATCGCAATATCCCTATCTTTTGGCGGCAGATCATTTACAAGTTCCTCTCCGATATATATCTCTCCTTCGGTAACCTCTTCCAATCCTGCAACCATTCTGAGAGTTGTGGATTTTCCGCACCCGGAAGGACCGACAAGTATCAAGAACTCCCTATCCCTTGCTTTAAAGTTCACGTTATTTACAGCAACTACATCTCCAAACTTTTTTGTTACATTCCTGAACTCTACTGAAGCCATAACATCACTTCATTCACTACTATACGTAGTATGAAATTATATAAGTTTTTCGATTCAGCACTTCCTGATCTTTGTACCTTCCCCTATTATACAATCCTCGATATCAACACCCTGCAGTTCTGAGTTTCTATCGATTACACATCCTCTGACAGAAGAATCTATTATCTTTGAATTTTCCAGAATGACAGAGTTTTCAATCTCGGAGTTTACTATCTCAGAGTTTTTTCCAATATAAACTTTTCCATGATAATCCATATTGGCTTTTATGTATGATTCTCTGTCCCCTATATCATACCAGTCCCCATGAAAAATAAAACAATCCATTTCCTTTCTTTTGCATAGCCACTCGTTAAAGTACCCAGGAGCATCTTTCTTTTTCTCTGTCTTCTTTAAAAACTCAGTAAAAAAAGGAAGAACATCTTTTGGGTAGATATAGCATCCCACGCTAACTAATGTTGATCTGGGTTTTTCTGGTTTTTCCTGAAATCCTACAACTTTTCTTCCTTCGACAAGAGCAACACCATATCTTCTTTTTACTTTTTCCTTATTTTTCATATCATATAGAGCGATCAACGGATTATTATTGTACGATTTTATAAATTCATTAAGACTGAATTCAAGTATGTTATCCCCCGCAATAACTAAGAGATCCTCATCTATTTTTTTCTTTTTAATCAGATAATTTATAGCACCGACAGTTCCGAGTTTTTCTTCTTCCTTTCTCGTTTTTTCTATGAAAAGGTCTATATTCCTATCTATTTTAGACTTCCAAGTTTCAAAATCTCTTTTAAATTTTTCATTTGTCGAAACGATAATATCATTGTATGGAATTTTCTCTATTATATAATCTATTATTGGTTTTCCTGCTACTGGAAGCAATGGTTTTGCCCTGTTTTCTGTTAAGGGCATCAGTCTTGTAGCATATCCTCCTGCCATTATCAGTGTCTTCATATTCTAAGATACACCCATAACTTTAAAAAATATTCTTTCTATAAAATCTTATGGCATTGTTCGGTACATTCGGAATTAGAGGAATTGTGAACAGAGACTTAACACCTGAACTTGCTTTGAAGATGGGAATGAGCTTTGCTACCTTTGTAAAGGATGGGAGTTTAGTAGTAGGAAGGGATGGGAGAAGTTCAAGTGAAATGATCAAAAATTCTCTTATCTCTGGAATCATCTCCTGTGGTGTGAATGTTATAGATATAGGAATGGTACCTACTCCTGTTACAATGTTTGCAACAAAAACGTTAAAAACAAAGGGAGGAATTATGATAACGGCATCTCACAATCCTCCAGAATACAATGGAATGAAATTTCTGGAGCCAAATGGAATGGGATTGAAAAAGGAAAAAGAGCCAATGATAGAAGAGAGAATAAAAAAAGAAGATTTTAATTTAAAAAACTGGGATAAAATCGGAAAAATAGAGAAAAAATAAATAATCTAAAAGTAGTTGTGGATTGTGGAAATAGTGTTGGAAGCTTAACGTTACCTTATTTACTTGAAAATATAGGATGTAGTGTTATAACTTTGAATTCACATATTGATGGATCATTTCCTGGAAGAGGATCCGAGCCGATACCTGAAAACCTGAGCACTCTCCAAGAGATTGTTAAAAAAACAGGCTCTGATTTTGGAGTGGCTCTCGATGGTGATGCGGATAGAGCAATATTTGTAGATGAGAAAGGAAACTTCATTCAGGGAGATAGGTCCCTCGCTCTTATAATAAAAAACTTTATCAAAAACAGAGAAGGGAAAGTTGTTACCACAGTCTCAACATCCCATATCATAGATGATATCTCTGGAAATAGAATAATCAAAACAAAGATCGGAGACCTCATCGTTGCAAGAAAACTTCTGGAATGTGGAGGAATCATAGGAGGAGAAGAAAGTGGAGGTGTGATCTTTCCCGAGTTCGTCCCCGGAAAAGACGGAAGTTTAGCAACATTAAAAATGGCAGAAATAATCTCTGAGAATAAAAAGCCTTTATCTGAACTGATAGACGAACTTCCAAAATACTACCAGTATAAAGAAAAGATTCCATGTGAGAATAGATACAAAGAAAGAGTAATTAGTGAAGTAGATAAAAAACTCAAAAATTATAAAAAAGATAGAACTGATGGTGTAAAGGCATTCACTGAAAAAGGGTGGTTTATTATTCGTCCTTCAGGAACTGAGCCAATAATTAGATGTTATTCGGAGTCAAAAGATAAAAAAGAAGCGAAAAGATTAGTTGAGTTTGGTTTAAAGATTGTAAAAGAAACTATAGATGAAATAGCAAAGAAATGAAAAACTTTGGGAGATTAAAGAGTTCTGAATTTTTATGAAGTCTTTCTATAGATTCTACATGAGTAACTGCTGTGAAGATTAAATGTTCTAATTTTATTTATTATAATATAAATCTCCCTTCTTTAGATGACAACAAGTTCAGATCGTCTATGTTTCTAATCACTGAAACTTTTATAAGGTATCTCAAAAACAGTTAGATTACATATAGAGGATTGCAATGAAAATCTTGGTCACAGGCGGAGCGGGATTCATAGGTAGTCATTTGGTTGACGAAGCATTAGAAGAAGGGTATGATGTTGTAACTATAGATAACTTGAACAATGGCAAGTTGGAGAATTTAAATAAAGATGCCAAGTTCTACAAAGTTGACATAGTAGATAT
>JAGGSA010000102.1 GCA_021159325.1 Methanomicrobia archaeon
GCCTGAACATGCTGGTTCTATATACAGCCTGAAAAAAGATGGGAAAGAAGTGTTATTCTCCACCTATCCATCTCCTAAGGAATTTATATGGTTTAATCCCTTCTATGGTGGAATATTTCCAATAGTGGTGAAAAAAAGATGGCAGATACTTCCTTTAGAAAAAGAAAAATTTTCAATGGAAAAAATAAAGGATGGATATAAACTCCACACCAACATAGACAATGAAAAGCTGAAAAATATATTTCTGGAATGTTTTTACATAAAAAAAGGAGATATCTTAATTCCAAAAATTAGAGTGAAAAATAATGCTTCATTTCCTCAGAAACTTTACTTCGGATTCGGCATTTATTTAAAAACGAAAAATCCAAAACTGTGGTACATGGATAATGGAATTAAAAATAGAAAAAGTACACTTTTCGAGTTCTCCACTGAGACTGACTGGGGATGTATAGAGAACAGAGATCAGTTTATCACCTGTGTGGGGAATATTACCGCCGTATCTTATGGTAGATATGGGATGCATTTCATAACAAAAAAAGAATCAGTCCTATTTCCAGATAACTGTGAGGAGAATGGTGTTGTTCTAAGAGTATGCGACAATCTTGAGGAAGCTAAGGAGCTTTATCTTTTAAAAGACTCAGATATGCAAGACTTGCTTTCAGATCTCTGAGAGTTTTCATCTCCAGGGTCATCGGTCTCTTTTCATTTTTTATGATACTGAAATCTATACTTCCTTTTCCCAGTGGCAAATGAGAATCATTTTCACCGTTATTATCATGAAGATGAAAAAGAACTATATCTTCCCCCAGAACTCTTATAGCTTCTTTTAAATCAATTTTCCATGTATTTGCATGCCCAAGATCAAACACATATTTTAAAAAATCAGAGTTTATCTCTTCCTTCAATCTGATATAATCCTCGGGATATCTTATCAGAACTCTATCTCTTTTTTTCTGTGAGTTCTCAACTCCTATGACTATACTGTACTCCTCACCTTTCTTCAATAACTCATTGATAGATTTCCTTAAAGATCTCCATGCTTTTTTCAGATAAACTTCACCAAGGTTATGAGTTAAATGTCCAGCATGAACGACAAATATCTCTGTATTTATGTCCTTTTTGTAGATAAAATCTATTGTCTTTTTTAGAGTTTTTACACTCGCCTTTCTTATTAGATTGTTTAAAGAGGCAAGATTTATATCGTATATTGGTGAATGAACAACTGTAAACTCGAAATCAGATTTTATATCCTCTATGATCAGATCGGATCTTATCTCTGCAAAATCCAAGCCAAGCCTTCTGAACTCCTCTATGGATCTGTTCAGAGGAAGATCTATCATTGTACTTGCACCGATCATTTCAATGCCCTCTTTACCACAAAAAATCTTAAAATGGTTTTTAAATTTGTTAAAACAGCTATTATTATCAGAGAGTAATAAACTCTATTCAATAAACTGAATAAAAAGATTATAAACAATCTAAAATCCCTTGTTATTGGGATGTATCTCAAAAATCCTTCATTATCAAACTTGTATTCTTTTCCTGTCAATGCCTTAAACTTCTCCCTTCCAAGCATCGACATGGGATTCCCCATGAGCGCGAATAATCCAACGACCACCATACTTAGATTACCATCATCCAGATAAAGACGTATAGTTATGGAGATTATGATCAGAGCATCTGCATATCTATCAAGGATAGAATCGAAGTAAGCTCCAAACTTTGTCTGCATCTTCTTCATTCTTGCGATCTCACCATCCACTCCATCGATTATGGATGTCAACTGTGTCAGGATACCTCCTAGAATGATATGTCCTTTCAGAAACATGAATGCTGCTGACAATGCTATAAGAAAAGTGATAACAGAGATTTGATTTGGTGTTATCTCTGTGTTAAGAAGAATTTTAGAGATTCTTATAGATACTTTTCTATTTATATGTCTGGAAATTATCCCATCCGTAGGTTTTGACAAGTTCATAAAGCATCCTTAAATCCTTTTCTGTATCAATATCTATCCAGAAGTTGCCTGTTATGTCGTATGCATAAAGGTTTCCTTCTGATGATAATTTTTTCATGGCACTGTTCACTGTTTTCTCTATGCCTGTATTTTCTTTCAGTACATCAAAGATGTATGGAGTCGTAAGAAAGACCCCGCAATCCACAGCGTTGTAGTAGGAGATCTCTTTGCCTATATCGAGGATTCTATCTTTTTCAATATATACCTTTGTAGCCTCCTCCAGTTCCGAGACATTTTTTAGGTCTTTATCCACACAGAGATAACATTCCTGTGGATCCAGATCTATAAAATCCCTCAGAAAACCAGGATTGAAAACATGATCACTCATTAAAAGAAGGAACTTATCCTCTTTTTTCAGATACTTTTCAGATCTGAGAACTGATATTCCATTGCCCTCTCTCCAGTCAGAGTTGTGTATAAAAGATATATTCCATTCATAATTCTTCTTCACATAACGTTTTACCTTTTCTCCATAGTACCCTGTAACTATAAAGATATCCATCCCCAAGGAGATCAGGGGATCAAGAATCAAATCTATTATTTTTCTCTCTCCAACATTCAACAATGTTTTCGGAACTTTTGAAGTCAAGGGTCTCAACCTTGTACTTCCTCCAGCAGCGATAATCAAAGCCTTCATTTGATCACCTCTTGGAGGGGATAAAAATGTCATTTTGATACAGTGAAGTTTTGCCCATCACACTAACACAGGATATCATCGTTCGGGAATCCTCTCTCAATCTGCTACTCTCATGTGGGGCTTTTCTGTGCTACACTTTTCTGCATTCACGGATCATGCAGTGGGAATATAGCACAGTTTCACCCTTGGTTTGCTCTGATTATCACGGATCAAATCAGTCCTCGCCCAAGGGTAATATAATTACGATGAGAAACTTTAAAAACTTTACTTCAGATCGTTGATAAAGGAGGTCTTGAGATGAATGAGAAATACTGGAATCCAAAAATAGAAACTATGAAACTTGATGAGCTTAAAAAACTTCAGCTGGAAAGATTAAAAGCTGTCATAAAAAGAGCTTATGAAAACAATGAAGTATACCGCAGAAGATTTAAAGATGCTGGATTGAAGCCTGAGGATATAAAAACCTTAGATGATATACAGAAAGTTCCATTTCTGACAAAGGACGAACTGAGAAAATATTATCCCTTCGGCCTTGTGTGTGTCCCGATGGATGAAGTTGTTGAACTGCACGCTTCTTCAGGAACAACAGGAAAACCTGTTGTGGGAACATACACAAAAAACGATCTTGAGGTATGGAGTGAGGTAATGGCAAGGATAATGTACACTGCAGGGATAAGAAAGAAAGATAGATTCCAGAATGCTTTTGGATATGGATTATTCACAGGTGCCCATGGATTTGAGAAAGGCGCCCAGAAAATTGGAGCTCTGGTGATCCCGACATCCAGTGGGAATACTCTGAGACAGTTGCAGTTAATGAAGGACTTTGAAACAACTGCCCTTGGATGTACACCAAGTTATGCTGCATATATGGCTGAGGTGGCAGAGAAGGAAGGATATGACATAGAAAAGGATTTCAAACTGAAGGTGGCAATGTGTGGAGCAGAAGCATGGTCAGACGAGATGAAAAGGAAGATAGAGGAGAAATGGGGAATCTCGACATTTGATAACTATGGACTCACAGAGATCATAGGTCCGGGTGTATCTGTGGAGTGTGAGGAGCATGATGGTCTTCATATAAATGCGGATCACTTTTATGTAGAGGTAATAGATCCGAAAACAGGAGAAGTTTTAGAGCCTGGAGAAAAGGGAGAACTCGTATTCACAACATTAACAAAGGAGGCATTTCCATCTATAAGGTTCAGGACAAAGGATCTATCCATTCTAATAGAGGATGAATGCAGCTGTGGAAGAACACTTCCAAGACATGTGAGACTCCTGGGAAGAGCTGACGATATGATGAAAGTAAGAGGAGTGATTGTATTCCCGAAGCAGATTGAAGAAGCGATTATGAAAGTGGAAGGAACAAGCGAGAACTACCAGATCATAAAGTATAAATCAGGTGTAATGACACAGCTTAAGGTAAAAGTTGAGCCTGATCCAGGCTTTAAAGGCGATAAAAACGATCTGGCAAAGAGGATTCAGGATCAGATCTATGGAATTCTGAATCTTAAAGTGGGTGTAGAGATAGTGAACATAGGAGATATTCCGAGATCTACAGGAAAGGCGAAGAGAGTCATTGAAGAATAAAAAAATAAAAAATTAAAGGGGCAATACATCTCTGCCCCATGTTTCATTTATTACTATCGCGGCTGAGGTATACAGTGCGGAAACTGCGCAGAGGATCCCTTCGTATCCTGCTATCTTGTGTATCGTAGTATTGAACTCACCTGCAGCAAGCAAAAAGAACAGTATTGTGAGCGTTATAAATACTGTCTGCAACGTTCTTGTCAGTTTCAATGTTCCTATGAACATATAAGCTGTAAAGATACCCCATGCTATGAGGAAAACAGCCATTCCCTCCTTCGGTACGGAAGCAATTGTTCCATTGTTCTCAAGCAGTACCATTGTTCCTAAGGCGATCCAGAAAGCACCAAACGATGAAAATGCCGTGGATCCGAAGGTATTTCCCTTTTTGAACTCCCACATTCCTGCCACAAACTGCGCCATTCCTCCATAAAATATCCCGAGGGGAAGAACCATGCCGAGACTCTCTGCAGGAATTATCCCTGCATTTACTATATTTAAAACTAAGGTGGTCAGGCCGAATGCCGCCAGTCCTAATGGTGCCGGATTTGCTATCTTTTCTTCCATTTACTACCCTCCTTTATTGTGTTATCATCTTTTCCTATTATCGATATTTAAAGGTAATGTTGCATGAAGATGATGATACCCTTACAGATCATTTAAAAATCTTCTTTACAGATCACATCTAATCTAACTATCAAAGGTGAAAAACATGGAACCACACTTAATAGGAGAAACGGCTGCTCTATCCACATCCATGCTATGGACAGTGAGCTCAATCCTTCTCTCATCTGCAGGAAAAAGGATTGGTGTACTGAGCGTCAATGCAATCAGGATAAGTATTGCTGTCTTGCTGATAGGTACTGCACACCTCATAATCTTTGGAACATTTCTTCCCATGGCAACAAGACCACAGTGGATTTATCTCAGTCTCAGTGGATTTCTGGGACTTGCGATCGGCGATTTGGGATATCTGGGTTCGCTTGTTCTTATAGGCCCAAGAAAAGGTGTTCTTCTCGCATCAATGGCCCCAATATTCTCCACCATCTCTGCTTATTTTATTCTTGGCGAAATACTGGGACCACGGACATTATCAGGTATATTTCTCACCCTTTCAGGAATTATCATAGTGATCATGGAGAAAAAGAGTGACACAGGCAATATATCTGAAGGTAACAGGATTCTGGGAGTATTTTCTGGATTGATAGGTGCTATCGGTCAGGGAGTTGGGCTTACTCTCTCCAAGTATGGAATGGTGAATATAGAATCCACACCTCTTAATCCTCTCTCAGCTGCTCTTATCAGAATGATCTCAGCTGTTTTCATTATCTGGATTGTTTTTGTTATTTTTAAGAAACCATTTTCTGTGATAAGAGATAAAAAAGCTATGATGTTAACTACAGGAGGAGCGGTAACAGGACCATTCCTTGGTGTATGGCTTTCGATGATCGCAGTTACATATACCGTAGCAGGTGTTGCTTCCACACTGATGTCCTTGATGCCAGTACTCATCATTCCTGTTGTATGGATTCTCTATAAAGAGAAAACAAATCTACGGGGGATTCTTGGTGCATTGATCGCAGTGATAGGTGTTGCGATCCTGTTCATGTAGTTATCTCTCTGTGAATATAAGATAGAAAAATACGAATAAAGCCACTATCAAAAAGAAAAGAAGATATGATGCAGGTAGCTCTGGAAAATGGGATGAGATGAAATAAAAGACAAAAGGTACTATAAGAGATATGGAGAAAGCAAAAAATATTTCCTCTGGATAGAAATTCTCCAGATAAAAGTTATGGAATTCCATATATGCCAAGATAAGAAAAGAAATTAGAATAATATGGGTTATCTGTGGATCTTTTGAAAAGATTATATAAAAAACTAAAAAAAGAATAGAAAAAAGGGAAATTTCAAATCTCTTTATGAATATGGTAAGAGAACATATACCTGCGATCAGTATAAAATAAGGATTTTTTGTGATATAAATGGAATATACTGTAAGAAATGCCAGGAAAAGGAGATGTATATATTTCTTCATAGTATCTCCTCCAGAGCAGTTCTCAGAGGTATCTCAGTCTTCCAGTCCACAATCTTAGCATATCTCTTCAGCTCTGTAAGAATATTTTTTCTCTCCATCTCAAGAACCTTATAGGCAATCTCATTCTCTTTTGTTTTTTCCAATCCTGTATATTCAATTGAAAACAATGAGGGTGTTATTACCAGAACTTCATATCTGTAGCTTCTCAGGACTCTCACAGCATCGAGAGCTTTATCATCGATCATTGGTGAAATGAAGATCACCTTTGCCCTTGGAGGAAAGAATCTTCTGCCATAATTATCTACCTGACCCACTATGTTCATTCTCTTCTTTGCCTCTGCCTTACACAGAAAATCAACAGCTTTAAAAAAATGAGTTCTTCCATAATCTGGCTTCAGGTAATACCCAACATCACTGCATATTAGAACTCCGAAGGGTATACCTTCTTTCAGAGCATAATAAAGGACAGAAACAGCTGCTCTTATAACATAATCCACTGCCCTTTTTCCCTCTATTGGTGTATCCAGTACAAGTATAAAATCCACCTTTTTCTCACTTTCATATTCATTTGACATCAATTTTCCAAATCTGGCTGTGGATTTCCAGTTTATTATCTTGAAAGGATCACCGGGAACATAATTCCTTATAGCATGAAACTCAGTACTTTCTCCACTTCTCGGAGAGGGAAATACTCCAGAAATAACTTTATACCCTTTAACATTCATTTTTAATCTTATATCCTCTATTTTTGGAAGACCAAGAATATAGTCCATTGTTTTGAATTTTTTTCTTTTATAAAAGAAAGAAAATGGGTCTTTAATTTCAGCTATAATATCCTGAAATATGTAAATATCTCTTTTTATGTTGATTTTGTACTCGCATATTTTTTCATTTTTTACATAAAATGTGAAGATCTTGAGGACATTATTGTATCTCTCCCATATTTTCAGGAGATTTTTTTTGTCAGAATGTATTTTTAACTTTATAGTTGTTGTCTCTCCTTCTATATATCTTCTTTTATCAATCTCCCTTTCTATAGTGAAATTTGTATCTTTAAAAGCAATATAATACCAAGAATAAAAAATTAAGATAAGAAAGGGATAAACAGAGTATAAAATCCAAAATTTTAGAGTTATGATGGATAGAGCCACCATGAAAAATATAATTGACAAGGTATAAAGAAATTTGGATGTATACCCTATCTTATCCATAAGATCACTTAAATTTTGGCACCTCTACTGTTTCCATGATATTTTTTATTATGTCCTCCTGGGTTATCTTTGTATACCAGAGATCTCTTCTTAAAATTATTCTGTGAGCCAGAGCTGGTATTGCCAGATCCTTTATATCATCGGGGATAACATAATCTCTTCCTCTCAGTACAGCTAACGCCTTTGAAAGTTTCATCAATGCCAGAGAGCCACGTGGAGAAGCTCCAACCTCAGTATCCTTTACCTCCCTTGTTCTGGAGACTAAATTCACAATATATTCAAGAACTGATTCGCTTATATAAACATCCTCTATGGTTCTCTGCATCTTTATAATATCCTCTTTAGCCACAATTTTTTCAAGTGTGAACTTATCAGCTTTTCTCTTTATTCTTCTGTTCAGGATCTCGATCTCATCAGATTTTTCAGGATACCCCACACTGAACCTCATTATAAATCTATCAATCTGCGCCTCAGGAAGAGGATATGTTCCCTCAAGCTCTATAGGATTCTGGGTTGCTATAACAAAAAAAGGTGATTCAGCGGGATAAGTTTCACCTTCAATCGTTATCTGTCTCTCCTCCATGACCTCAAGTAAAGCCGACTGTGTTTTTGGTGGTGCTCTGTTGATCTCATCTGCGAGAACTATATTTGCAAAAATGGGACCTTTCTGAAATACAAATCTATCTTTTTTGAATATATTAACCCCCAGAATATCTGCTGGGAGTAAATCCGGTGTGAACTGTATCCTTGAAAACTTCAGATCCATCACCATTGAGAATGATCTTGCCATCATTGTTTTTGCTAGACCCGGAAGATCTTCAATAAGAATATGTCCGTTGGCCAAAATCCCAACTAAAAAAAGTTCCAGAACGTTCTTTTTACCTATGATGACCTTTGAGATCTCTCTGATTATGCTCTCTCCTAACTCACTCACTTCTCCTGTATCCATAATATCCCTCCTCTATTTCACTTATAATATTTTCAACTGCATTTAAATACTTCTCTCCATTCAACTCCCTCATGCTTTTAATTTTTTCCATAAACTCTTTTTCAAGAAGTTTTTTGGCTTCGAACAGACTGATACCCATTCTTTTTGATACCCTCATTGCATACATCTCAACGATCTTATTCTCCACAATATCCTTAGAAAGTTTATATCCTTCAGAAGCTCTTTTCAGTATCTCTGCAAAGTTTTTTGTATGGTTCCTTATTTCGATATCTTTTTGTTTTTTTATCTCTATTGAACTTAAATTTTCAGAATACATTGTAAAAATAGCGGAAAAAAGAAAAAAACAACTGAAAAGCAAATAAATCCACTTCCAGAAAAAAGATCTCAGGAAACCACCATAAAGAAGCACAGAAATGAAGGCAATGTAAAGAATTATCATTACTTTGAGAATTCTGTATCTCCCTTCAATCTCCACATACTCCCTGTAACCTTTTATGTACAGGACATCCCTACCCCATTTCCTGAGTTCTATGATCCAGAAGTCTTCAGGCATACTCTGACACCATCCTTTTTATGTTCTCATACAACTCTTCTGCTCTTTTAACATCCTTTTCATTTATATTTTCTGGGCTGTACTTGGATTTCTCAAATAATTTTGTAAGCTCTGTAAAGTTTTTTATTATATTCTCCCTTTCTTTCTTTTCAACGATGTTTTCAATCTCCCAGTGAGTGAATGAGTCCTTATAAGGTATACCTTTTTTATTCAGGAGTAATACCGCTTTTTTATAGTACTCTATCACAGCCTCATTCTTCGGGATTTCTATTTCAGTATAGAGTTTTTTTGCTTCAGAAAATTCTTTTTTGCTTTTCATCTTCATTCCTGATCTTACAATCAGAAGAAAGAATAATACACCACCAAGAAATAAAAAAACTTCCTTTGGAATGGTTTCTGTTTCTGTTCTTGCATTCTTCTCTATCTCTTCTATATCTGCAGGAATTTTTCTATTCTGAGCGGCTTTTCCTGATTCTTCATCCGCAATCTCAGGCTTTTCCTTCTCAGGCTCTATGGGCATATAGTGACTGATCAGAAACATCACCATAAGACCTATTGCAGTTATTATTGTGACTTTAAAACTGTGTTTTGGAGATTTTACAGGCCCCTGAAAAACTATACGGAAAATGTATATGAAAAGGATAACAAACACAATTATAACACCAAGAAGAAGAAAACCAAGGAAAGTTTTTTCTCCGGAAGATGCTTTTTCCTGTTCATGAAAAACAGGATACAACTTTGTTGTGAAGGCCAGTGCTAAGAGCAGTATCAGGAATACAGGAATTACTTTCTTCGTTTTAACACCTCTCTGAACTTTTTTGCAGTTTCTTCTGGACTCTCAAAGATCAGACTTTCCTGAAGAATCTTCAGGAGGTACCATATATCATTTGTGTAGTATTGTTTAAAATTCTGTCTTGAAATTATTTTTATTCCACAATAAAGGTTATCCTTTCCATTTAAAGCTCCAGAATAGATCATGAAATTAAAGGATGAAAGCCCTTCTTCATAATAAAACTTCAGTACCTCTGTGAGAAGATGAGAAATATCCTTTATATCATTTTCCTTTAGTTCTAAAAGAGATCTTTTCCTTATAACTCCATCTATCTCGTTATTGCCGAGAGGCGCAAAGGGAGTGTATAGCTCCATGGATCCAAACTTGCCGATGTATCTATCTCTCTCTTTCAGGATATCATCAATTATGTTAACTCCATTTTCTCTATGATATTTTTCACTGTTCTCTATCATTCTTTTCAATACCCTGAAAGGCACTTTTGATGAGAGAACATGCATATGTGGGTGAACTATGGAAGCTCCTGCTTGAGGAAGATAATTTCCTCCGAGGACACCGTATTCTATCTTTTTCTCTTTAAACCTTTTTTCAAGGTACTTCAGTCCCAGTGAGATTCCATTCTCAAATATCTCTGGAGTGAACTCATTTAAATCCAGAAAATGCTTTTTTGTGAGAACTATCACCACAGAGTCATGGAAAGCAGCATACAGATTTGGAAACAATACTGCTTCTCCCCTTTTGAGATTTTCAAACTCTAAAAATCTTGCTGCTGAAGTTTCAAGTTTCTTCGGACAGAAAAAGCATGATTCTTTTGTTTTCTCTGCAAATTTTCTTAAAGCTTCTCTATCTGTAGATCCATAAAATATCTTTGCTTTTTCAGCTGTTGCGGGATTGAAAATACATGTTGTTCCTGTTAAGGGATCTTCTCTGTACTCTATTATCTGTGTATCCCTTTCCATATTCTTCATTGGATTTAAAAACTCAAACTTTTCTTTAACTACCTTCAACTTCATTTTTATCCACCCCGAGAAGTACTTTCTCCCATACTTCATTCCAGTCCACTACTGTCTCCACACATCCCGTTGTTTTCAATGATACACCCTGAACTGGTATTTTAGCTTTTTCACATATTCTCATACCTTCAAAAAGATCGTTAAAACAGGCTATTCCCAGTACAGCTTTTGGTTTAATACTTTTCAGTAATCTCTTTACAAAAGTTCCTCCAGGAAGGATGAATATTCTGTATCCAAGCTTTTCTGTTTTTTCTTTGAATTCTTTTATATAACACAGACCACAGCCGATACACTCTATACCGTTCACAGGGGACAGCTTTCCTGGACATTTCACAGACCTCAGACACTGGGGTAAAAGTATCACTCTCTTTTCTGGAGGAACTTTTTTAAAACGCTCCATATTTATAGAATTCTTGACATCCACCACAATGGAGTTGAAATAATCTGGATTCATCCCTATTTTTTCTACTATAAACCGTATAGGAGAGTAAAACGCATCTATCAATCCAGAAAATATACCGGGGAGAGGGTATTTTCCAGTTTTATAAGAGATTATAAAGAGAAGTACACCAAATATTATAATAAGAAAAAGTAGAATTATTATCACAACAGTAATCTTTCCTATGATTTCAAAACCAAGAATCATAAAGCTTATAAAATGTATCACCTATAAAAAGATTATGAAAGCTGTCGGGATAGTTGGATATAAAAAATCCGGAAAAACTTCATTGATTCTTAAGATTGCAGAAAAAATGAGTAAAAATTATAAGGTGGGAATAATAAAACATGCAGAAAAATTTGATGAAAAGGAGAGTGACACAAAGAAATTTTCTGAGAAATATATGACTGGATATGTATCTGAAAGGAAATCTGGCATAATATTCCCTGAAAAAAAATCTCTTGAGGATATAATTTCATATTTAAATGTAGATATTCTTCTGATAGAGGGTTTTAAAAATAATAGAAGTTTTCCAAAGATAACATGTGGAGAGTATAAGGATGATCTTGCAATAGCATCTGATAAAGACAGTATAGACGATATTATCATGAAAATAGAAAAATATGGTTTCAAACTTCCAAATATCAACTGTGGAAGATGCGGATACACATGTGAGAAGATGGCTTCGAGGATAATAAAAGGTGAAGCTTCTGTAAAGGACTGTCAGATGCTGAACGAGACAGAGATAAAAATAAATGGTAGAAAGATAAATCTGAATAGGTTCGTGAGTAACCTTATAAAAAATGTTATAATATCCATTATAAAATCCCTGAAAGAAACTGAAAGGGGAGCTATAGAGATAAAGATAAAAGAATAAATTATATTGACCTTATCACAATCTCCACAGCTTTTTCCATTGTTTTTAGGCTCATGGAAGGAAGATCCCTGTCCAGAACCTGTTCTGGAATATAAGGGAGATGTACAAATCCCGCTTTTATACTCAAATCTCTGTATTTCAGATAGTGAAGAGTATAATACATAACATAGTTACAGAAGTATGTACCCGCAGAGTTGGAGATCCTGGCAGGAATATTATTCTTGTGAAGCTCTTCCAGTATGCTTTCCAGGGGAAGATGAGAAAAATAGGCATCGGCTCCATCAACAAAGATCTTTTTGTTCTCTGGAGAGAGATTTATGGCTATCCTCTCCAAGCATATCTGGTTTCTCCCTCCGGCAAGACCAAGACCGAGAATATATCTGGGAGCAACATTCTCTATTTCTCTCCAGATTATCTCACCACAGCTGAAATTAACAGGCAATACCTGAGAGATCACCTTTTTTCCGCCTATATTTCTCCCATGCATCTTTTTCACAATTATCTCTGAGGGATTTATTTTTTCCTTCCCGAAGGGTTCAAATCCTGTAAGTAAAAGCTTTTCCATACCATCACGGATCTGAGATACCCTTTTCTGTAACAAGAAATATTGCTTCTCCCTCAGGAAGACTTGGTGAATCCACAAGTCTGGCAATTCTTCTACCCTGTTTTGATTTTCTCAGATACAATCTCATTGTAGCAGAATGTCCGAGAATATGACCCCCTATGGGTCTTGTTGGATCACCAAAGAATACATCCGGAGCAGATGAAACTTGGTTTGTAACAAAGATACAGATATCGTACACATCAGCCAACTGATGTAACTTCCTGAGATGTCTTCCAAGTTTCTGCTGTCTTTCTGCCAGTACTCCTCTACCCACATACTCGCTTCTGAAAGTAGCTGTTAGTGAATCGAGTATCATGAGTTTTACATTCCCCTCCTTTAAGAGGTCTTCAGCTTTTTCTGCAAGAAGCATCTGATGATCCGAGTTGTAGGCTCTTGCATAATGTATCTTCGCAAGGGTCTCCTGGGGATCAAGTCCATAATGTTCAGCTATCTGCACTATCCTCTCAGGCCTGAAGGTGTTTTCACTGTCTATGAATATGCTCTCTGCTTCAAGTCCCCCTTTCTCCTTTGGTAGCTGAACGGTAACAGCTAACTGATGTGCTAACTGTGATTTACCTGATCCAAACTCTCCAAACACCTCGATCACAGCCTGAGTTTCAAATCCGCCCCCTATTAGCTCATCAAGATTTTTGCTTCCTGATGTTATATGCCCTATTCTCTTTCTTTTTTCCATTATCTGATCAGCAGATATGAAATTATCTATCCTCACCATCCTTCTTGCTTCAGCTATGATCTTGCTGCATGTACCTTCACTTATCTCAGCTATCTCTGCGAGATCCTGTGGCGCAGCCACAGCTATGGACTCAACAGTTGTATATCCTGCCTCTTTCAATTTTTCTGCCGTTTTGGGTCCTATACCTGGAACATCCTCTATCTCTATTATTTTTTTCTCCTCTACATTTTCATTTTTTTTCTTAACCATTTCCACCAACTCTATTTAATATTATCTTCGCCTCCCTTAATATATCTATTTTCTGGAACTCATAACATATAAACTTATTGTTATTCACCATACATTTAAATAGGTACTCCTCTCCAGGCTCTGGATATCCGTAAACAATTCCTCTTATCTCCTCCATTCCATCATCTATCAGTACCTCACAGCACTCTTCACCATCTATTCTGCTCTTCACCACCCCTCTGAGAATCACCATTCCCTGATCTCCTATTTTCCCCCTTTTCGGATTTTTCAATTCCTCAAGTGTTGGGAATGGCATTTCTATCTTCTCTATTCTTTCGGGGAGGATATTTTCATTAAACTCTCCTGAAACTCTGATAAGATCACCTGTTTTATATTTTTCCTCTGTCTCAACAAATATCTCTCCACTTTCATCCATCAAAAAGAATCCATTCTCATCTACTTCCGAAACTCTTCCTGTTATCTCCACCTTTCCTCTCTTCAGATTCTTTATTTTTCTTTCACATGGTATCTCCACAGATAATCCCGTACTCCTGTTAACATGAACCTCCAATCCATCCATTCCCTCCTTTACTCTTGCATTTTCTATACTTATATCTGTTTCTTCAGAGATATTCTCAACTATATCTGCTTTTTCGTTCCATAAAACTACCCTTATCTCCCCTGTGTCATCTTTGAGTATAATACTTCCTACTTTTCCTGTTCCTCCATCTATTCTTTCAAATGTTTTGATTCCAAGAATTTCCTTAACTTTTCCACGGAGGTTTGCAGTGCCTTCTTTAAGATAACCTATCTTTACAATCTCTTCTTTTATCTCGGGAAGATCAATTCCATCTGGATTTATCCTTATCTCCGCCTGCCATCCCACATGTATCTCCTGACCGTTGAATCCCTCTTTGGTATAGACATTTTCAAGAAGAAGTATATCATTTTTCTTTATTCTGCTCAGAATTTCAGCCTTTTCGTTCCAGAACGAGACTCTTATCTCCCCTGTGTCATCTTTGAGTATAATACTTCCTACTTTTCCTGTTCCTCCATCTATTCTTTCAAACTCTCTTATATCAAATATAGACTTTACTCTCCCTGTAACAGTTATGTCTCTGAGATCTTCATTTATCTCCCCTATTTTCATTGTTTTTTCCTCTATTTCAGGAAGATCAAGTGAAACATTACTTAACTCCACAGTACCTCTTGTTCCAACATTGAGATCAAGAGTATCCCTGAATCCCTTTTTAACGTATCCATGTTTTATCTCAATGATCGCTCCTTTTTTCAATTTTTCAAGGATCTTTGTTCTATCATTCCAGAGCGCAACTCTTATCTCTCCTGTATCATCCTCTATAACAATATTGCCAACTTTGCCATTCTCAAACTCCCTCATGGGATAGATCCTTTTCACCCTTCCAATAACAGAGACGTTGTTCATTCCCTCCTGAAGATCTTTGATCTTTATTCTTTCCTTTTTTTCTTCAATACCTAGATCAATTCCATATTCAGCCGCTATTATAGCTATTGCCCCTTCTCTTGTTAAAAGCCCACCTACACTCTCTATTTTATTTTTTATAAGTTTTTCAAGCTCATCCTTGGATATTATCCCTTTAAATTTTTCGTAAGCCTCATCCATTTTGACCAATACTTCTTGGAGTGCTACCTTTATATAATTTTTGAAGAGCTCTTCTGTGGGGATCTATATCATCTTTTGTTTCAGACTCTATATTTTTAGAAAAATATAATGTGCGACCGCCGGGATTCGAACCCGGGTTAGGAGCTTGGGGGGCTCCTGTCCTACCGCTAGACCACGGCCGCTTAAGGCTCCAATCTCGTGATAGTTCTGGGATACAGACATGCATCCCTGATATGTTCAAGATTGCATATCCACATGAGCAGTCTCTCTATTCCAAGACCAAATCCGGAATGCACGACACTTCCATATCTCCTTAGATCAAGATACCACTTATATCTACTTTTATCTATCCCCTCAATCTCCATTCTTCTCTCAAGAGCTTTCAGATCATCTTCTCTCTGGCTTCCTCCAATGATCTCACCAAATCCCTTGGGCGCCAGAAGATCTGCACATGCATATGTCTTCCCATCGGGATTCTGCTTCATATAGAATACTTTGGCTTCCATAGGATAATTATAGACGAAAAACGGCTCTTCAAACTCATTTGTAAGTACTTTTTCTTCTTCGTATCCAAAATCATCTCCCCACTCGATATCTATCCCCTTGCTCTGTATGATCTGAATAGCTTCATCATATTTTATCCTTTCCAGAGGCAGATTAAGGATCATTTCTTCTTTTTTCCTTCCAAATTTCTCCAAATTTTTATATTCTGAAACTTCCCTGCACATTGCAGCTACGAGTTCTTCCTCCACCTTCATTATATCATCTGCATCCATCCATGCTGCTTCTAACTCCAAATGCTGATACTCTGAAAGATGTCTTCTTGTCTTTGATTTCTCTGCCCTGAATGAGGGTGTCAGTGAATAAACTTTTTCTAAGGAATATATGGCTGTTTCCAGATATAATTGTGCGCTCTGAGATAAATATGCCTCTCTACCATAGTAGTCTATCGAAAATAATGTTGTTCCACCTTCACAGGCAGCACTTGTAATTATTGGAGGAAATACTTCATGCCAATCATTTTTTTGCAAATATTTCCTTGCTCCTTGGATTATTAACTCCTTAATCTTCATTATTTCCGTAAGTCTGATGCTCCTGAGGGCTAAATGCCTGACGTCAAGTAAAAATTCTTTACCTGCGCCCTCCTGTATCGGAAACTTTTCAGATAGACTCAGTATCTCAAACTCAGAACACCTTATTTCCAGCCCCGTTGGAGCTCTACTGTCCTCTATTACCTTCCCTTTAACTCTCACAGAAGACTCAATTGTCACCTTCTGAGCATTATTAAATGAATCTGGATTAACATTATTTTTATGAATACTTATCTGAACTATTCCTGTAGAATCTCTCAATACTACAAAAACAACGCCTCCATGTTCTCTCTGCCTGTATACCCATCCAAAAAGTTCCACTTCTTCTCCTATCCTGTTCTCTATATCGCTTATATACAATGTTTTCATGACTCTATTCTCAGAGGATCTTATAAAAATTTTTTCATCAAAAACATGAAAATTTTACAGCAAAAAATATAAATATGGATCTACTCATTGGTGGTATGGAAAAGAAATTAAAAAAATGTAAACACTGTGGCAAGGAATTCAATATAAAAGAAAAAAACAGAATAGTGCTTGAGTTCTGGAGAGATCACAAGCATCTATCAAGACTTTATTTCTGCGGGAAAAAATGTTTTGTAGATTTTTTAAAAGAAAAAGGAATTATCTAAAAATACTCTTTTATAAGTTCATAAACACTGTTATATAAATCCATATCCATGTCTTCCACTTTTTTTACAATTTCAGCCTGCACAACGTCTGTAAAAAGCCGTCCCACTACTCTGACAAGATCTCCTTCCTTAAAATCTACATCTTCCTCGCAGATCACATTTATCTGTCCAGTTCCATCATCCAAAATAAATTCAAAATCTTTTTTAGAAATTACAGCCCCTATAAGACTTATTCTTATATCTTTTTCATCTATATCCTTTATTTTTCTGTGTTTTGAGGGTGCTCTTCTTACAGGTGTCAATCGTACTCCCTCCATGTATAACCACATTTGGTACATCTATAAAATTTGGTAGCTGGCTCGTCCTCAGCTCTCGTCTGAATGAACCAGTAATAAGCCTCATTGTTTCCACATTTTGGACATGTCTCCTTTACCTTGGGTTTTGTGTCAAACTCCTCATCTACAAAGATAATTTTTTGTGATTGATGAATATTCTCCTCTAATTTATATTCTTTTTCTACTCTTTCATCT
>JAGGSA010000051.1 GCA_021159325.1 Methanomicrobia archaeon
AAATATCTTAAAAACAAAGATTTTGATAATGTATCAGTAATCAGATTGGGGTATCTCTCTATTTTTCTTATGGATTTTGATATAGAAAAAACTGAGGAGATTCTTGATAAGTTTGTTGAAATGCAGAGTAGTGATGGAGAGATAACAGATAACATCAACTCAAAACTTTCTACTGGCTTATGCGTTTTTTCTTTAATTAAAGGATATGAAAAAACAGGTGAGGAGAAGTATAAGGATGCAGCTTTAAAAGGAGGAGATTTTCTTATAAGGGAAATAGAGATCTGGAAATCCACAAATGAGATAAAGATAACTGAGATATCAAAAAATGCCAGACATAAAGGTCACCCAGAAAGCAGTTTAGAGTGTTATTACTGGACAAGCCCCAATGATCTTGGCATTATGGCGCTCGGTCTTGCTTCTCTGAGTTCATACAATGAAAAATATCGGAGATATGCAGAGGAGCTGGGGAATGCTTTATACAATATGCAGCTGGAGAACGGAGGATGGTATGATGGATATACCCGTATACCGGCGAGAAGGGATCAATCCTCATGGTACGTTGTGATGGCTATGATGGGATTATGGGAGTGCTACAGGAATCTTGGAGATGAGAGATATTTAGAAAGCCTTTTAGAAGCAGAGAAGTGGTTTTCAGGGATGTGGGATGGAGGAAGTGTTTATGACATCCTGGCATATGAAGGAAATTATATCAAAGCATTAAACGAAGGAAGGGTGGAGAGATCAGATGATCTGAGATTTGATTACAAAAGATACGAAGAAACGAATAAGAGAGATTATGTACCTTCATCATCCTATACTACATACTATGGTGAGCATTCCTATCTCTTAGCAAACTCACTTCTAATAAATCTCGGAGTGGATATTGATGAGAAGAAGCTAAAAAAAACATTTGATTATATCATGAACAACAGGGATGAAGATCCCTCAAACTGGTTTTTGTTCTCACTGTGGTTAGTGAGACACAGGTATTTGAAATAAAAAATGTATAAAAAGTGATATCTTTAATCTCTTTATACACAAAAATTTATAAACATGCTTCCTTAGATCTCTCATGCAGAACCTCGAAAAAAAACTGTTAGTTGTTGAGTATCTGAGGTATCTAAAGAGTAAGTACACGTATAGAGAGCTTTCAGAGAAGTTTGAACTCCCCATAACAGTTCTGAACAGATATATATCAGGGAAGATCCTGCCAGGGAATAAAAAGATTGAGATCTTCCTGAGATCATACAGAGAGGAGTTTGATCTTGTGAAAGAGGTGAAACAGAATATTATCTTTGATGGGGATTACTTTGATAATACGAAGGTTCTTTACAACACATTTCTCCTCAAAAGAATTGCACAGTACACAAGAACACTTTTTGATAATGTTGACAAGGTTTTTACCTCTGCAACAGATGGCATTCCTCTCGGTGGAAAAATCGCTGACGTCTTCAATGTGGATATGGTTTATGCAAAACAGAAGAAGGAGGTGGGTGTGAAGGAGTGGCTTGAGGAGTCATACATACCCTCTTTTTCAGGAAATATAATGTCTCTTTACCTCCCAAAAAACTCGATTCAGAAGGGGGAGAGTGTTCTGATCGTTGATGATGTTATAAGGAGTGGGGAGACTCAGAGAGCACTGATAAATTTTGTAAAGAGAAGCAATGCTGTAATAAATGGGATATTTGCGATCATTGCCATAAAAAAGAGAGGATTGAATCTATTGAAAAATGAGAATCTGAAGGTTCTGGTGAAGCTGTAGAAAGGGCCAGGGCCGGGAATCGAACCCGGGTCAAAGGATCCACAGTCCTTTAGGATAGCCGCTACCCTACCCTAGCCATCAATAATCTCTTTGAATGCGATCTTTTAAAGGTTTTCTATTCCTATGAGTTTCTCTCCTCATATAGAATCCGGTCTTCAAAACTTATTTATAACTTCATAAATATTAAATATCATGGATTATGCACTTGGGCCCATCGATATTCTGATGAACCTTGTGATCACAAGAGAGATCGATCCATGGAACATTGACATAGTCGATCTCACTAAAAAATATATCCAGAAGATAGAGGAGGCAAGAAGAGTAGATATGAGAGTTTCTGGAAAGGCAATTCTCGTGGCTGCAATACTCATAAGGATGCAGTCTGAAACGATTCTTGAAAAGAAAAAAGAGAAAAAAGAGGAGGAAATCGAAGAGGATATAGAATTAGCTCCTGTACTTCCCCCATTAAGGAGGGAATCCAGGGAAATAACACTGCCAGCTCTTTTAGAGGCATTACTTGAAACATTGGAGGATTATGAAAAGAAAAAAGTAAAAAAGCCAAAAAAATTAAAAAAAGAGATCAAACAAATAATCAAGATAGATATATATAAAAAAGACTTAGAAAAATACATTGAAAAGCTCTATATCCTGATAAAAGAATCCATAGGAGATGAAGAGTTTATAAAGTTTGAAAATCTTATATTTGATAAAACACCTGTGGAGATAGCAAGAACACTCCTCTATCTCTTATTCCTTCAGCAGCAGAAAAAAATAGAGCTCATACAGAAGGAGTTCTTTGGTCCCATTTACATAAAACCAGTAGGTGGATAGATGAAAGAAAAGGTGGAAGCAGTTCTGTTCATGTATGGAGAACCTCTGAGCATAAAAAAAATAGCCTCGATACTGAATACAAGTATCTCGGAGGTGGAAGAGGCATTGAATGTGTTATCAAATGAATACTCTGAAAGAGAAACAGCGATAGAGATAGTGAATACAGTTGAGAATGAATATGTGATGCAGATAAAGCCTGAATACTCTGAAATAATAAAGTATCTACCAAGGAAAGCTCCAAAGTCCCTTTTAAAGACTTTATCACTCATAGCATTAAAACAGCCCATAAAACAGATAGATGTTATAAAGATCAGAGGAAACCATGCTTATTCGCATATAAAAAAGCTTGAGGAACAGGGGCTGATAGAAAAAAAGCCAAGAGGAAGATCATATATCATCACCACAACAAAAAAATTTGCGGAGTATTATGGATTGAAAACAGACTCTGTCGAGGATATAAAAAAATTCATAAAGGAAAAGATAGATAGAAACAAATGAGGAGAGGAAATATGGAGATAGTTGAGATAAAAGAGATTGTAAATGAATCTGAAAATGTAAAAACTTTCTTTATAAACAGAAGATTCAATGCAAAACCTGGACAGTTTGCAATGCTGTGGATCCCCGGAATCAATGAAAAACCGATGTCCTTTTCATACAGAAACGGATTTACGGTGAAAAAGATTGGAAAATTTACGGAAAAGATGCATCAGCTCCGTGAAGGAGATAAAATAGGGGTTAGAGGGCCATATGGGACTTCCTTTTCAATTAAAGATGGGAAGATAGGAATAATAGGGGGAGGAACAGGATTATCTCCTTTGAGATTTCTTGCTGAGAATTTAAATGGAGATATTAAGATTTTTTTAGGATTTAGAAACAAAAAAGAAGTATTTTTTGAGAAAGAGTTCAGAAAGTATGGTGAAGTTTTAATATCCACAGATGATGGGAGTTATGGAAAAAAAGGATTTATAACAGAGCACATAGATCTGAACTGTGAGTATTATTATGTCTGTGGTCCTGAGATGATGATGAAAAGGTGCTCAGAGATTTTAAAATCAAAAGAAGTGGAGTATTCTCTTGAAAGGTACATGAAATGCGGAATAGGACTCTGTGGAAGCTGTGAGATTGGTGGATATCTTGTCTGCAGGGATGGACCTGTTTTTAAGGAGCTTCCTGATGGATTTGGCGAGTACAAGAGAGACGAGACAGGGAGGATGATAGAGATTGATCTCTGAGGAATGGATGAACTTATGGATGTTTTTACTTATCGTTCTCTTTTTTCTGATTGTTATTCAGGGATTGAGATATCTTTTTTTAAGGATCAATCTCAAAAGAGAAAAAGAGGAGATGAAGGAAAGATTGAAGAGTGATAGAAGATACAATATCTTTGAAAAACCACCTCTTAAATTTGATATGATTTATGATAATAATATTTTCTTAGAGATAGAAAATGAAAGTGATCTAACGGTAAAAAATCTCAGTATAAATCTCTCTTTTAGAGAAAAAACAATGCCAATGATTGTTGATGTACCTCCAGGGAGGATGAAGATACCAGTTGAGATAGAAACCTCTTCCGGAGGATTTGAATTGAATCTCAGTTTCAATTATGTGTACAGATTTCAGAGATTTTCCGGGAGAATTACACGATATTTTTTCATAAAAGAAGAAAAATCTATAAAAGAAATAAAAAAAGAATACAGGGAACTCGTAAAGAAATATCACCCTGATCTAGCAAAAAATGAAGAAGAAAGAAAGTATTTTGAATCCCAATTAGAAAAAATAAATGAAAAATACTCTAAAATCCTTAAGGAAAAAAGGAGTGTTCTGTAGTGTTTTCTGAAAAACTTTTTAACATACAATGAGGTATGAAGATAATGAAAGCAAAGATACTCAAACTCATATACTCATTGATCTTCATCTTTCTTGTTCTCTATCCCAATATCTATTTAGCTGGAAAGCAGGCTGTAAATGAGATAAGAGGGATGGATAGCCTTATAGATCCAGATAATCCTGAGGTGATAAAGCTTGCAGAGTATTTAAAATCCAATGAGATTACCCCGGAGAGATATATATACACCCATATAAAATGGGCTTCGGATTATGATGTTTACTGGAATTTAGAGTACTGGGCAACTCCAGAAGAGACAATCAAAAATGGGAGAGGAGACTGTGAGGATAGAGCTATTTTGCTAAAATCTGTGGAGGAGTATCTTGGAATAAAATCCAAAATGGTGATTCAGAAAGATCATGTTTATATCCTGAAGGATAATATACCATACGGTGGAGTATCGGAAACAAACTCCTACATAAAGGTACTCTGGGAACTCATAAAGGAGATACCCTTTATAAGAAAGATAATCATGATATTTGGTCTCTTCATGATCTGGGGAGGATATAAAAAATTGAAACAGTACAGAAAACATTTTATAAAACAGAGGACTATATTATAAAGATGAAGGTTACTATTGCGCAGATGAATCCAACGGTGGGCGATATAAAAGGAAACATGAAAAAAATGGAGGATGTACTGAGTAAAACTTCTTCCGATCTCATTATTTTTCCAGAACTCTATATAACAGGATATCCCCCAAGAGATCTTTTAGAGAGAAGAGAGTTCATAAAAAAAGTACAGAAGGCAAATCATGAAGTGACTCTATTATCAAAGAAATATCCAGAGAGAGGTATCCTCTTTGGAACTGTGCTTCCAAACAAAAACGAGTATGGTAAAGGGCTTTATAACTCTGCTGTGCTTGTTTACAATGGGAAGATACTTATAGAGGAGCATAAATCTCTTTTACCAACATACGACGTTTTTGATGAAGCAAGATACTTTGATCCTTCTTCTGAGATCAGTACAGTATCATTTAAAAACGAGATCCTTGGTATATCGATATGTGAGGATGCATGGAATGATCCCGATCTCTGGCTGAAGAGAAACTACAGAATAGATCCCATAGAGATACTTGTTAAGAAGGGAGCCACTCTACTCATAAACATCTCTGCCTCTCCATTTTCCATGGGAAAGGATGAGATCAGATACAGAATCATCAGAAACCATGCACTGAAACACAAAAAACGATTTATCTTTGTCAATCAGGTGGGTGGAAATGATGAGCTCATCTTTGATGGAAAAAGTATGTACATAGATGAAAATGGAAACTTGATTGATATCTTACCTTCTTTTGAAGAATTTATAAAAACTATTGATCTCGGATTGAAGAACCCTGTCCCTTTCACTCCGGAGGAAAGGATATCTTCAGTTTACAGAGCACTTGTGCTGGGATTGAGGGATTATATGAGGAAATGTGGATTTAAAAAAGCTGTTCTGGGATTATCTGGAGGTATAGACTCCGCTGTGACATGCTGTATTGCTGTGGAGGCCATGGGGAGTGAAAATGTTCTCGGGGTTTCAATGCCCTCAGAGTACTCCTCAGAAGGAAGTGTAAAAGACTCAAAAAAACTTGCCGAAAATCTGGGAATAGAGTTTAAGATAATACCCATCACTCCTATCTTCAGATCATACCTCTCCACCCTCAAAGAACATTTTGAAGGAAGAAAAGAGGACGTTACAGAGGAGAATATTCAGGCAAGGATACGGGGGAACATACTGATGGCTCTTTCAAATAAGTTTGGATACCTCGTTCTCTCCACAGGTAACAAGAGTGAACTTGCAGTTGGTTACTGTACTCTTTATGGTGATATGAGTGGAGGACTTGCCGTTATCTCAGATGTTCCAAAAACGATGGTATATGAGCTTGCATATTACATAAACAGAGAATCCGAGATAATCCCCGAGGAGATCATAAAAAAACCTCCCTCAGCAGAACTGAGACCAGATCAATTAGATCAGGACACACTCCCCCCCTATGATATCCTCGACAGAATACTTCATCTATACCTCGATCAGTACTGCACATATGAGGAGATAGTAAAGGAAGGTCTCGATCCAGAGACTGTGAGATGGGTGATCAATGCTGTCAATAGAAATGAGTACAAGAGAAGACAGGCAGTCCCAGGACTGAAGGTGACCACAAAAGCCTTTGGGACAGGAAGAAGAATGCCCATTGCTGCCGTATATGAGTGATATTAAAAAATTTCTAAATTACTTTTAAACAAATAGAAAAATTTATATTCTAAAGAAGATGAATTTTTTCTATGTTACTGAGAGATATGACATGGGAAGAAGCAGAAGAAGTTCTGAAAAACAATGTTGTTGTAATACCCACAGGCTCCACTGAACAGCATGGACCGCAGAACCCCTTGGGAACAGATCATCTGATAGCAGAAAAACTTTCACAGGAACTGGATGCAGTTGTTATCCCCACAATACCCATAGGGATCTCAAAGCATCACAGATTTTTCTCAGGAACGTTGTGGGTATCCTATGAGAGTTTCAAGAGTTATCTGATGGACATCTGCATGGCACTTAAACACCATGGTGTCAGAAAGATACTCTTCGTCAATGGTCATGGGGGAAATACGGCATGTTTGATGGATATAGCCTTGGAGATGAAGGATGAGGATGTTTTCGTCGGGATATACGAATGGTGGAGATCTCTTCCTTCTGAGGTGGTGAAAAAAATCTACCCTGAAAATTCCATAAAGTACCTTGGACATGCTGCCTCTGCAGAGACATCATTGAACATCTTCCTTCATCCTGAGCTTGTGAAGATTGAGAGAGCTAAGGACGTTGACACAGTATGGGCACCAAAAAAATTTGGTGGCACCGTGATGTACGAAACAAAGGAGTTCACAGACTGTGGCGTTGTGGGATTCTCAAAGGATGCCTCACCAGAAAAAGGAAAAATAATCTTTGAAGCATCTCTTGAGGAGTTAAAAAAACTTGTTGAATACATAAAGGAGATGAAATTATGAGTGAAGTTCTTGTCAAGGTTTATAGAAGCGGGATTGTGGAAAGCCTTCACAGAGGCTCTCTTGCAGTTGTTAATAAAGATGGAGAGCTCCTGTACTATGCAGGCGATCCGTACTATGTAACATACATGAGATCATCCGCCAAACCACTTCAGGCTATACCTGTCGTGGAGAGCGGAGCCATAGATAGGTACGGAATAACTGAAAGAGAGCTCGCCACCATCGTTTCATCTCACAATGGAGAGGAGATCCACATAAACGCTGTGGCTTCTATTTTAAGCAAAATAGGATTGGATGAATCTTACCTGAAATGTGGTGTTCACCCGCCTTACTCTGAAGATGCAAGAAAAAAACTCATACTTGAAGGAAAAGAGCCGACTCCGATATATAACAACTGTTCAGGAAAACATTCAGGAATGCTTCTCCTTGCGAAGATGAAAAATTATCCCTTAGAAGAGTACTACAAACCCCAGCACCCTGTTCAGAAGGAAGTGTTGAAAGCCATGAAATATATGACAGAGTATGATGAGATAAAGATAGGAGTTGATGGATGTGGTGTCCCTGTGTTTGGAATGCCGCTCTACAATATGGCTTTGGGCTATGCGAAGTTCGTTGCTCCCACAGATCTTGAAAAGGGAAAAAAAGAGGCAGCCGAGAGAATAGTTCATGCGATGCAGAGTTATCCCGAGAATGTTGCGGGAACAAAAAGATTCGATACGGCTCTTATGAGGACAACAAAAAAAGTAATAGGAAAAGCAGGGGCTGAAGGTGTGTACTGTGTGGGTGTACTGGATAAGGGAATAGGAATAGCTCTGAAAATAGATGATGGCTCAGGAAGAGCAAGAAGTCCTGTAATAATGGAGATACTAAAAAAACTGAAGATTTTAAGTGAAAAAGAGTTAGAGTCACTTAAAAAATACCATATACCTCTAAATAAGAACTGCAGAGAAGAAATAATAGGTGAGATCCTTCCGGAGTTTACTCTTCAGAACGGGAAAAAATATAGTACAGCAGGAGAATAAGAATCCCGGAGAGAAGTAACATCTGACCGAGCATCAGCTTCTGTACAGGATTCAATGTTGCCAGATACGCCTTTATCTGTCTCTGAAAGGCGATCACCAGTATGGCAACTAGTATCAATCCCAGGAATTTCTTATCCATATATAAATTAATAGCACCATAGTTTATAAAATTAACTCCACTCCAGTTAAGAAGAGGGATATCCAATAAAAAAATAAAAATATTTTTATCTCTCCCTTTCACCCCTTATAAACTCCTCAACCATCTGTTTCGCCACAGAATCTGGATATTGGACTGGTGGATGTTTAAAACTATACGCCGATATTGATATGAGCCGCCCTGTGATGCCTCTGTCCAGTGCTATCTTCGTTGCCCTGATGGCATCTATCATCACACCTCCAGAGTTTGGTGAATCCTCTACGCTGAGTTTAAGATCTATCGTTAATGGGACATCACCGAACTTCCTTCCCACCATGTATATGTAACATACCTTGTTATCATTGAGGAAATCCACATAGTCCGAAGGACCTATCCTCAGAGGTATTTTATATGGAACTAAGCTCTGTACTGCGCTTGTTTTGCTTATTCTTTTTGACTTCAGTCTCTCTTCCTCCAGCATATTATAGAAATCTGTATTTCCACCTATGTTCAGCTGATAACTCTTCTCTATCTTCACCCCTCTATCCAGAAGAAGCTGTGTGAGGACTCTGTGTACTATTGTGGCTCCGACCTGGCTCTTTATGTCATCTCCTGCACATGGCAGTCCGGCATCCTCAAACCTCTTTGCCCATCCCTCGTCAGAGACAATGAATGCTGGCATTGCATTTATGAAAGCAACTCCTGCCTTCAGACACTGTTCTGCATAGTATCTCGCTGCCTTTTCACTCCCAACAGGCATATAATTTATAAGTAGATCCGCATTACTCTCTTCCAGAACCTTGGCTACATCCACAGGTTTCTGATTTTTGTCCACAGGTATTTTTTCACTGAGATACTTTCCTATTCCATCCAGTACCTCTCCTTTCTGCACTATCACATCTGTTTTTGGCGGATCTGAAAACTTAATTGTGCAGTTCTCACCGGCAAATATTGCCTCTTCCAGTGGAAGACCTACCTTTCTTGAATCAACATCGAAAGCAGCCACAGGTTCAATATCACTTATTTTATAACCACCGAAAACATTATGCATGAGTCCTGGGACCAATTCATCTTTTTCATCCACATCTTTATAATATTCCAGGCCCTGGATCAGTGATGATGCACAGTTTCCTACTCCTGCTATAGCTATCCTTATCTTGCTCATGAGAATCACCTCTATAATAATCGATAGAAAACTTTAAATATTTTATCCCTGTGAAACATTTAAATTCTATAAAGTTCAAGTAAATTGGTGATACAATGCCACTCGATAGATTGAAAAGAAAGATGACAAAGGAGGTCATGTGGGTATATATCCTGAAACTGCTCAAAGACAGGCCAATGTACGCTTATGAGATCAAGAATGAGATTAAAAACAGGTTCAACTGGGATCCTGCTACCATAACATCCTATGTTGTTTTATACAGACTTCAGAGTGAGGGGTATGTTACTGCAAAATGGGGAGATGAAGAGACAAATCCAAGGAGAAAATACTACTATATAACTGAGAAGGGGGAGAAGCTTCTGAAAGATGGAGAAGAGTTCCTCAGAGGAATGATAAAGTTGCTTTTTGGAGATTAGACCTTTATTACCTCAAACTCCTTCACGACATCAAGCTCTTTTAGATGCTTTCTGATATCTTCCACTGTCAGTTTGCTCTTTGAGATGTCCACAAGCCTCACCGCAGATGACTTCTCTTCATCTATCATCTCACCTTCGTTGTAGAGGATGTTTATAAGATTCTCACCGAGGAAGAGATCCACCTTAGCATTGGCACCAGGAACATTCTTCAGTATCAAGTTTATTTCAACTAACTCTGTTCCTTTTGCTGCCAATGGTGTTATCACAGATTCTTTTTCATCAACATCTGTTTCTATCAACAAATATTCATATTTATCCAGCTCTAATACCTTAGAGACCTCTTCAGGAAATTTAATGGTATCTCCTTTCACTTTGACAATATGATACTCTTTCATTTCGATCACCGCTTAAAATATAAAATAGATTTCGATCCGCTTAAATTTAAATCTTTCGTTCGACTCCAACATATCACTTTCTATTCCACAATCTTTTTATACTCTGAGATCTCTGTTTTTAATAGTAGCTATGATGATATCGACAGCGTCTGAATTGATGATGACAGATGGGCGGCCTGAGCATATATCTGCCCGTGAAAGGTAACAAAACATTTTTAAACATGCTGTCTATTTTTCACCTATGAAAAGAGTTATTATGATCCTGATAATCATCATGATTTTAGCACCTGTGCATGCAGAGGAGAAAAAAATCAAGATTAAATTTTTCTTTGCCGAAGACTGCCCCCACTGCAAAAAGGCAGAGGGATATTTTGAGGGTCTGAAAAAGGAGTATGATAATGCACTGGATATAGAAATGACAGATGTGTTTACTCCCAAGGGATACAAGGAGTTCAAGGAGTATGGCTTTGTTATGACACCAGGAATCGTGTTCAACGACCAGATAAAAATTGAGGGAGAAACCACAGAGGAAGAGCTGAGAAACATTATAGAGTATTTTTTAACTCCAAAAAAGGTAGTTATAAGGATGTTTTATGATAAAAAAAATAAAAATGTGGAATATAACAGAATTCACAATATTTTATCAGGAATAAAAAATAAAGATGTGGGGATCCTGTACCTTGATTACAACAATAACAGAAACGACTTTCTTTATTTTGGATTTTCAAAAACTCCCTCGGTGGCTATAAACGAGATCTCCTTTGAGAAAAATATAGATGAAGAACTAATAGACTCTGTAATAAATTTTTACCTTGATGAGAAACAGATCAAACTCATATGCTTTTACTCAGATGAGGAAGAAAAAAAAGTTGTAGAAGATGTGATAAACTCCAGATACAGGGAAAAAGTTTCTGTGCTCTGGATAGATATAAATAAAAATGATAAGGAGTTTTACTTAGATGGATTTTCAGAGACCCCTTCTGTCGTTATAAACGACAGGAAAAGGATCGAAAAGGTGACAGAGATCGATCTCATAAAAGGGCTTGAAGAGGCAGATCCAAAGTTTTATACCCCCATAAAAATCTATCTTATAGCATATCCATATCTGAAGTATACGCTGATATTATTGGGAATTGTGTGTATTGGATTGTACAGGTATTTTTTATGAAAAAGATAATAGCTTCAGGAACATTTGACAGACTGCATGAGGGGCATAAGTTTTTTTTAAAAACGGCCTTTAATTATGGTTATGTTCTCATAGGTTTGACGAGTGACGAGATGATAAGAAATAAAGAACATGCCGATAGGATATGGGGATTTGAAAAGAGAAAAGATGCCATCATGGATTTTCTCAATTCTCTTGGATACGAAGAAGGTAAAAACTATGAGATAATAAAAATAGAGGATAAATATGGATTTTCATTGAAAAAGGATGCAGATTATATCCTTGTAACAGATGAAACATATAAAAATGCTGTGGATATAAACAGGGAAAGGAAAAAGAGGGGATTGAAAGAACTGAAAATAATAAAAATAGGGTTCGTAGAGGATGAAAAGGGAAGGATATCCTCCACAAGACTCAGGTCCTAATCAGTTTTCTTACTGTATATCAGATAGAATATATCCTCCACATCTTTGATTTCTTCGAGTTCTTTTTTACTGAGGATGGGTACTCCCTCTATATTTTCAGGTCCTCTTTTCAGATCGATTATGAACATGGCATCCTTCTCTATCATGGCAGAAAAGTCACGAACAATTCTGATCCTTTTTTTAAGAAGTCTTGAACTGGACTCCCCTATTCCTGTGATTATTATATTTCTTTCCTTAACAACTGCATTGAAAGGAGTTTTTTCTGTTGGAACAACTTTGAATCCAGCATCATGGAGTTTTAAGAGAACATTTCTCTCTAAGGATTTTTTCAGGTCCTCTAATTTAATTTCTTCATTCTCTTTTTCTATTTTTCTGAGAATTGAGATCGGTCTGGCCACAGGAATATCAAAAAACTCCTCCAGCTTTATTGCATTCTCCAGCAACACTCCTTTTTCTGTGTTCTCATACTCATAAAGGGCAGATTTTGATATGTTCAGGGCATCTGCCACATATCCTAAGGATAGTCCTCTTTTTTCTCTCTCCCTTTTCAATCTTTTCCCGTCTATCTTCACATACAGCCCTCCTCTCTCAGAGTACACAAGAGGGGGGATATCATTTAGAAGGATATTTTCAAGAGTTTCAACAGAGATTACAGGAATATCCTCTCTGCTGTACACAACTCCCTCTTCAAGAGCATCTTTTTTTGTTTTATATCCAACTATGAGGGGAAAAACATTGAAGTAGTACGCTATCTTCTTCATTTCTCTTCCATGCTCAGATGAAAAAGAATCCACATTGTAAAGTACCTTAACAATAATGGTGAAGAGACCTCTTTTTGCCACCATATCATAACACGATCTCATATCACATAGGGAGACATCAAATCCTGATTTTTTGAAGATTTCCACGATAACTTTTACAAGATCGATCGTTTCTTGAGTCATTAATTAGATTTATATAGATCTTTATTAAAAGTTTTTCGTTATGTACATTGGGATTGACGATACAGACTCAAAAGAGGGCATGTGTACAACTTACATGGCAAAACTCATCATAGATAGATTTGGATGTGAAGGTTATCCGAGACTTATAAGGTTAAATCCAAATATTCCATATAAAACAAGGGGAAATGGGGCATTGAGTTTTGTGTCTGAGGGCGATAAAGACGAAATAATAGAGATGCTTGTGAAATACTCTCATTACAAGAAGGAAAATACAAATCCGGGGATAGTTTTCATGGAGAAAATTCCTCTCTCCCTTAAAAAATTTTCTTTAAAAGCTTTGCATGAGAATATAGAGATAAAAGATGCTTTGAATTATATAGAAAAGAATAAAATAGATTATTTTGCTCTCGGGAATAAAAGAGGAGTTATAGGAGCCTTGGCAGCTGTGGGAATGGAACTCCATGATCATACATATGAACTTATAGCATACAGAGAGAGATCAAGATTCGGGAAAAAAAGGGAGATAGATGTGAAGAGTGTAATAGAGATGGATAAAAAGTATTATCCTCTTGTTTTTGACAATTATGATTACAGAAATAAACATCTATGCATAGCTCCAAACTCTCCATGTCCTGTTCTCTACGGGATCAGGGGAGAGTCCCCTGAAATACTCGAAAAGGCACAGAAAATGATAAAATCTGAAAAAATTGATAAAAAACAGATATTCCTGACGAATCAGGGTACCGATATGCATCTTGTAACCAAACGTATCTCAGAGGTCAGGGAGTTTGACTCTGTGATACTCAGGGGAGAGGTATCCCAGAATCCTGTGACAATAGAAGGCGGTCATGTTATATTCAGGATAAGGGATGAGATGGAGATATTCTGCGCTGCTTATGAGCCAACTAAGGAGTTCAGAGATGTGATAAGAAAACTGATTATCGGGGATATTGTCAGGGTTTATGGGGGAGTTAAATATACGAGAGGACTTACAGTAAACCTTGAAAAGATAGAGATACTGAAGCTTGCAAAAAAATATGAAATTCGGAAAAGAAAATGTGAGTGTGGGGGCACATTAAAATCTAAAGGAAAAGGAGTTTATAGATGTAAAAAATGTGGAAAAAAAGTAAAATTAAAAGGTATTGAAATAAAAAGAGAGATAAAAGAGGGATTCTATGAAGTGCCACCTTCAGCAAGAAGACATCTGTCTAAACCTCTCTGCAGATATCAGAAACAACAGCAGAGTTAATTCTCACAAGATCCTCTGGCTTAATTCTCACACCCACATATGGTGAACCTGCTGAGCCGATGACATACTCTTCTTCGAGGACTCTTCTATCCACGATCATTTTTAGTCCCGATCCTATACATGGAATTCCTCCAAATTCAAATCCCAGTCTTTTTATATCCTTTGCTCTGGCAAGAACAGGTTTTTTGCCTGTGAGCTTTTCAAGTTTTTTCAGATCCAGCATATTGTCCCCCCGAAGTACAGTGAGAACAGGGATGTTATCTAAAAAAACAAGAAGGGATTTAATAACATTCTTTAATTCCACATCAAGGATCTCTGAGACTTTTTTACTCTCCTTCCCCCACTTTCTATGCTCTATTATCATGGCTTCTATCCCCTCTTCTTTTATAATTCTCTCTGTATTTTTCACATAATCCATGCAACATATTAGAGATAAAACTATTAAATCTTTTTTCATTTTCTAACCCCCTCATTTCTTCTGGAGAGAAAAGATTCGGCGGTTCTTATAAAGAACAGAGCCAAAAAATGACTTCTTGAATATCCATTTTTTGTGGTATTGCCTGTTATTTTCATATATCATCTTTTTATTCCCAACTCCTGAGTTAACATAGGAGTAACTCTCCAGATCTCATCCTGTTTTACCCTCTCAAGATTTCTGTCATTTTCATCTTCTCTTATCTCACCAATGATCGAACACTCTATTTTATCCTCTCTCAGTTCTCTGATTAATTTTTCAGAGTCTTCTTCGGGGCATGTTATGATCAGAGCACCGGAGCCTATAAGAGCTAAAGGATCGATCCTTAGAGCCTCACAGATCAATCTTGTCTCTCTGTTGATGATTATTCTTGAAGTATCCACATGAAATCCTTTCACTGAAGCATCACACAACTCATGAATGCCTCCAAGAACTCCACCCTCTGTTGGATCATGCATTGCAGTGGCATATTTTCTTGCAATCAGTGCCTCTTTCACAACAGAAAGTTTTTTTATATAATTTTTTGCCCTTTCTAAGCTTTTTCTATCTATTTTATCCTTGAGAAGATCATAAAAATCGTTTGCGAGGATGGATGTACCCTCTATTCCTGCACCTTTTGTGAGAATTATGAGATCCCCATTTTTAGCTCCTGAAGATGATATGATCTTTTCATTCTTTTTTATGAAGCCCAGAATAGATGCAGAAACTATATTCTCTCTCAGTCCAGGAGTTATCTCACTGTGTCCACCGATAACAGAGATTTTTAAATCTTTGCAGGCAGAATCGATATCCTTCATTATGCTTTTCAGATCTTTTTCATCAGAGTCTTCCTTCAGCATTATTACAGGAACAAAGTACCTTGGAACAGCCCCCATTGTGGCTATGTCATTGGCATTGATATTCACAGAGTAAAATCCTATGTCCTTTTTAGCTCCAGTAACGGGATCTGAGGACACAACAAGATAGAACTCTTCAAGATCAATAACTGCGGCATCTTCCCCCATCTTCGGCCCTATCAACACCTTTTCATCTCTATACCCAAGAAATGGAAAAACTAAATCCTTCAGTTTTAATGGATCTATCTTCCCCATCATTCCACTACGCCCCATCTCTCTATAGCTTTTTTAAGCTCTTCGTGATCCTCAGCATACTCCTTCAAACTGTATCCCTTCATCACACCTTCAACAGCCTGTCTCATTGCCATCGCACCTCTTTCACTCCCCATGGGATGTGCATGGACACCTCCCCCGGCCTGTATAACTATATCCTTTCCAAGGATCTCTATAAGTTTCTCAACACATCCAGGATACAATCCTCCTGATGCTACAGGAAAAGTTTTTTTCATATTCCCGGATCTGAGAGAGGAATTGATCTCAATCACCTCATTCTTCTCTCCCTCCATTTTACCTATGACACCACCTGTATGAAGCTGATCTGTTCCTATAAGCCTTGCAAACTTTGCTATCACTAACATTGTTATTCCATGCTTCTTATTTCTTGTAAATGCACCATGCATTGCTCTATGTCCATGGATAGCAAGTTTTGTGTATTTCGATATCTCCTCAAAAGCTGACCACCCTGTGGTGAGAATATCCACCATGATATACTTTCCACCAAGATTTTCAACTATCTCAGCTCTTCTTTCCATCTCCTTATATGGTGCTGTAATGTTTGGCATATATCCTTTTTTCTCACCAGTTTCCTCCTCTGCTCTATCTTTCATCTCCAGAACTTTTGATACTCTATCCTCAAATCTGTTGAAGCTCATATCCGTAAGATTCTCGTCATCCTTTACGAGATCTATTCCTCCTCTCCATGTTTTGTAGGCAACTTCACTCTGTTCCTCTGCATTCAATCCAAGCTTTGGCTTGACGATCGTACCCACTAAGGGTCTATCTTTAATTTTCAGAAATCTTCTTATACCAGAGATCCCGAACTTTGGTCCTCTGTATTTTTTAAGCATTTCTTCGGGAAATACAATATCCAGAAGCCTCAGATTTTCCACAATGCTCATTCCAAAAACATTTCCAGCCACAGAAGAGAGGATCTGGGATACATTATCCATTTCAAATAGGTCCAGGGGATAAGCTATTTTTATTCTGTTTCCTCTGATCTCAAAAACTTTGGCAGCTATTTTTTCGATCTCAGGTTTCATTGTTGTGAGATCCGGGTCCCATGTCCCTATACTTGATTCTGCAGCTACACCACCTGCTGCTTTCTTAAAATCTTCCTTTGTCTCTAAGTAGTACTCACAGATAAGATCGTTTTCTGGTACATAATTCAGTTTTATGAAATCTTCATATCTCATGGAACTCACTCCTCAGAATACTCATAATTACTGTATTATGATACTTCCCATCCCTGTACACATCATCCCTCAAAACGCCTTCTTTTTTAAATCCACATTTTTCATAACATCTTATAGCTCTCTTATTAAACTCGTAAACTCTTAACTCTATTTTGTGAAGATTCATCTTGTTAAAAGCGTATCTTAATACAGTTTTAATTGCATCGGTACCATATCCTTTATTCAGATAATCCTTTTCTCCTATGAGAATTCCAAGTTCTGCTTTTCTGTTTATCCAGTCTGTATCGTGAAGTCCTAGATTTCCTATATGCCGCTCGTGAGCTGATTTCGCAATGCGAG
>JAGGSA010000046.1 GCA_021159325.1 Methanomicrobia archaeon
AAAGAAAATAGAGTTTAAAAAAATAAAAAAAGATATAAAATTTTATTGATGAGTGTTATCGTAACTCTAATAATATTTTCTACTCTCTATGCTTTTTTGATTGTAAACAATAAGAATCTCATGATTATACTCTCGGCTCTCTACCAGATGTGGAAGATATAGAGATTTCAGCTGAAATGAATACATGAGAACTCATCGGAGAACAAATTATCATGCAAGAATACCCAAAAATGAACAAAGCTATAGAAAAAGCAGAAAAACTATGGAGGAAATAAAAGAGTTAACAAGAAGACTCTATGACAAAAGAGAAAGTTATATCCAAATAAAAGTAATGTTCGATACTGATTTCATCGTGATTTAGGTGATAGAAGTGAACAGGAGAATAATGAGTTTGATCATTGCCACTGTATTTCTCCTCACAATATTTGGAACTGTCTCAGCAGAGAAACAGAGTACTTATGCAAGAAAAGGCATTTTTTAGTATCACCGCTTTATAGAAGTTACAATAATTGTCTATGGTGCTGTTTTCCAATTTTAATGATAATCTTTACCTTAGCCATAATAAAAAGAAGAGTATAGAGCTGGATTATTCTCTGAAAAGTGCTTCATACTCTGGAATTACATCCTTCGTAAAGTTTCTCATTCCCTCCATTGTTTTGTAATGTTTTACCATCTCCTCAATGATATTGAAAGGTATTGTCGCTATCTCCACTCCTGTTTCTGCCACTTCCATGACCTGTCTTGCGTTTCTGATACTTGCCGCTATTATCTCTGTTTTGAACTGATAATTTTCAAATATTCTTTTGATTTTCCTAAGGACGTCCACTCCACTTTTAAATTCTTCTGATAACATAGGAAATTTTTCATTTCTATATATTTCCCCAATATTTTTATTTAATTCTTCTGTGATTAATCTTTTTATTTTTTCATGCCTTATCTTCTCCAGAAGACTCTCATCAAAGTAAGATTCTTTACTGAAATCCTCTCCCGGTTTTAGTCCCATCTTTACTCTTATATAATCATCTATTCTCCCGAGAAAAGGGCTGACATAGGCTGCCCCGGCCTTTGCAGCAAGTAAAGCCTGATTTGGTGTCATTATAAGTGTGGCGTTTGTGGGTATTCCTTCCTTTTTCAATGCTTTTATTGCCTTTATGCCCTCATAATTCTCATCTTTTTCTGTCATTGCAGTATTTATAGGAATTTTTATAACTACATTATTATTCACATGATTAAATTTATTGTAAAGCATTTTTGCTTCATGTATCATCTCCTCAGCTTTCTGACCCTTAACTTCCAGACTTACAGGTCCTTTTACCTCCCTACATATCTCCTCTATGTATTCTCTCATGCTAACCTTCTTTTTCAGAGAATCCATTGCTTTTTTTATCAGTGAAGGATTCGTTGTGACACCATCAACGATTCCCCATGAATTTGCTTTTTTTATCTCATCTAACTTCGCGGTATCTATAAAGATCTTCATTTTATCACCTTTTCCTGATGATGTTCTCTGCCGCCTTTATTATATTTTTTGATGTTAAACCATATTTTTCCATCAACTCCCTGTAATCCCCACTCTCTCCAAAAACATCGGGAATTCCACATTTATACACATAAACAGGATAATTTTCAGCTACAATGGAGGCTACTAATGAACCCATGCCCATGATTGTATTGTGTTCCTCTGCGGTAATTATGGCTCCAGTCTCCTTGGCAGCTTTTATTATTGCCTCTCTGTCAATGGGTTTGACTGTACTCATATTGATCACTCTTGCAGAGATTCCTTTCTTTTCCAGCTCTTCAGAGGCAATTAGAGCCTCAGATACCATAATACCCAATGCTATAATGGTAATATCATCTCCCTCTCTGAGTACTGAGGCTTTACCCTGCTGGAACTCATAACTCTGATCGTATATGGTCGGAACTTTGCTTCTTCCAAGTCTCACGTATGCAGGTCCCCTATAATCAGCTATGCTTCTTATTATTTTTTCTGTCTCCACATTATCTGCAGGAACAAAGACACTCATATTCGGGAGTGCACACATCAATGCAATATCCTCTATAATCTGATGAGATGCCCCATCTCCTCCCACTGTAATCCCTGCATGCGTTGCAACGATCTTTACATTCAGTTTGGGGTATGCTATGGACTGTCTTATCTGATCGTATCCTCTTCCCACAATAAACATCGCAAAGGAGGATGCAAAGACTGTTTTTCCTGTGGTAGCGAGACCAGCAGCCACCCCCACCATATTCTGCTCAGCCACCCCCATATTGAAGAATCGATCAGGAAACTCATCCGCAAAGAACTTTGTTTTTGTTGAAGATGAGAGATCGGCATCCACGACAACAATATCCTTCCTTTCTCTACCCAGCTGTCTCAACGTCTTTCCATACGCTTCTCTTGGATATTTATATTCTTTAAACATTTTCCACACCCAGCTCTTTCATAGCTATCTTAAACTGTTCATCATTCGGAGGTTTCCCGTGGAAAGCAACAGAGCCTTCCATAAAGGATACTCCTTTTCCTTTCACTGTGTGAGCTATCACGACCTTTGGTTTTCCCTTTATCTTAAATCCATTTTCTATGGCATCTATAATCTCATTGAAGTTATGTCCGTTTATCTCTGTAACATGCCACCCGAATGCTTTGAATTTAAATGAAAGTGGCTCTAAGGACATGATCTTCTCTGTATTCCCATCTATCTGAAGTCTGTTTCTGTCCACTATAGCCGTAATATTGTCAAGTCTGTAGTTTGCTGCTGCCATGGCAGCCTCCCATACCTCCCCACACTGGAGTTCTCCATCCCCCATGAGCACGAAAACCCTGTAGAGTTTTCTATCAATTCTCGCTCCAAGAGCCATTCCCACCGCAATCGACAGTCCCTGTCCAAGAGATCCCGTACAGATATCTATTCCGGGAGTTTTTATGGAGGGATGTCCCTGAAGTCTTGATCCCAATTTTCTAAGAGTTAAAAGCTCTTTCACATCGAAATATCCACTCTCCGCCAATGCAGCATAAAGTGCGGGGCAACTGTGACCTTTACTGAGAACAAATCTGTCTCTATCCTCCCACTTTGGATTATGTGGATTGTGTCTCATTATATAGAAGTACAGAGCCGTTATAATCTCTGTAGCTGAAAGTGAGCCTCCAGGATGCCCTGATCCCGCTTCGTATATCTCTCTGATGATATGTCTTCTTATTTTAAGTGCTATCTCCTCAAGCTTCTTTGTTCTTTCTTCTCTGGATCTAACAAAGTTTTCCTTCATGATACCATCTACATTTATACTACTTAAATAAGTTTTTGGATTTTTCTCATATAATATTTGTTCTTCTGATACTCCAGTTCTATCAGCTTATCCTCTTTTATTAGCTTTTCTACAACTTTCCAGTTCGCATCAGCTTTTTTTAAAAGTTCTTTAACACCTTCTTCTCTCATTGGATGAACAGATGTAATGCTGAGTAGATCATCTTCAATATTGCCCGTGAATGCAAAAGCATTTCCTTCATATCCAATTAAATACTCTACATCTATACCTCTTTTATCAAAAAGTTGAAATGCCATATTTATAATACTCTCATTAGCTGGCATGGCCCATTTTTCTGCAGGAGGTCTTGTTGGGATAGAGATATAACTTTTATAAGGTTTCATTTTTGTAAGGAAACTTGCTATCTTCTCAATTTCTTCATATTTACCGTTGATTCCCTTTATAAGCATTGTTTCAGTTGTCAGTTCTCCTTCAAATATTTCAGAAAATTTTATCATGCCTTCCAGTATCTTCTCAAGGCTCAATAATTTATGTGGTCTATCAACTCTCTGCCAGATATCTTTGCTCACAGCATCTACTTTTAAGGATACCCAATCTGCCTCATGTAAATCGTCTCTAACATCTTTTTTCCATATGAGCGATGCATTTGTTATAACTGCTATTTTTATACCTAAGCTTTGCAGGGCTTCTATTTCTCTGCCGATATTGATATCAAGTGTAGGCTCTCCATCTGGAACAAAAGTCAGATAATCTATTTCTTCTCCTCTTTTTCTTGCTTCTTTAACCTTCTTTTCTACATCCTCTATAATTTCGTCTATTTTATAAAACTCTCTTCTTTCATTTTCTTTGTGTATAGTTCTTCCGATCTGACAGTAAATGCAGGAGTAAGTACAAAATTTTGGGGGGATATTGTTAACTCCCAGGCTATGACCCAAACGTCTTGATGGTACAGGTCCAAATGCTATCATAGTTCATCTCCTTTTACCGCTCTTATCACAACAAAAGATCCCTCTCCATATCCTTCTTTTGCGCGTTCTATATGTTTTATATCTTCTAAATCATGAAAAACTGTCTGAACAATACCAAAATTGGAGAATCCTGTTTCTTTAAAGAGATTTATGATCTCATCTGTAGAATAAAAATCAGCTTCTTTATAAAAAATACTTTTATCCTTATTTTTCTGATATGCTCTTCCTATAATACTTTCTCTGTCAATGAATCCCGCCAGAAAATATCCACCTGGCTTCAAAACTCTGCGAACCTCCTGAAAAGAAGCTCTGATATCATCCACAAAACAGATAGTTGTTATCATCAGTACAAAATCGAAGCTGCTGTCCTTCAGTGGAAGTTTCTCAGCAACACCACAGATAACTTTTATTCCTCTCTCCTCCGCAATCTTTCCCATTTTTCTGGAGGGCTCAATGCCGTATTTTATCTCCAGAGGAGACGCAAATCTTCCAGTCCCCACCCCTATCTCGATACCTTTGCCTTTTGGTATCACTTTTCTTACAGCTTCAAGCTCCGATTCATAGACAAATCTATTTCTCTCAAACCATTTTTCGTATCTTTCTGTATATTTTTCAAAAACTTCGATTTTTACCATTATACCAAGATTCTATTTTTTCTTTTAAAACTTTATTATTGGTTATAAAGAAATAACAGGATTTTCGAGTTTTCCTATCTTTTCTATCACTAAAGTGACTCTGTCGCCAGGTTTAAGAAGTTTTGGAGGATCGTAAAATATACCAACTCCTCCTGGTGTACCTGTAGCGATCACATCTCCAGGATATAATGTCATGCTCATAGAACAGAAAGATATGATCTCTGGGATTTTGAAGATAAGATTATTTGTATTCGAAGACTGCCTCAGTTCCTCATTAACGTATGCTTCAAGTTTTAAATTATGAGGATCTGGTATCTCATCTTTGGTGACAAGATATGGTCCTAAAGGGCAAAATGTGTCAAAGCTCTTTCCACGAAACCACTGCCCGTCTTCAAATTGTGCTGTACGCTCAGAAATGTCATTGAGAATAGTATAACCCAAGACATGATCCATTGCATTTTCTTTTTCTATATTTTTTCCCTTTTTCCCAATTATGACGGCTAATTCCACCTCGTAATCAACTTTTGTATTCCCTAGGGGATGAACTATGGGCTCTTTGTGTCCTATTAAGGAAGAAACTGCCTTTGAAAATAAAATAGGATGCTCTGGCACCTTCATCTTAGCTTCTTTAGCATGATCATAGTAGTTAAGTCCGAGGCAAATAATTTTACCTGGAGTTACAGGAGGAAGCCATTTTTCAGGTTCGATATTCTCACCAATCTCTAAATTTTCTTTATTTATAACTTCAAAAACATTTTTTTCTTTTATCAGTCTTATCTCTTCTTCTACTTTTCTCCCTTTCTTTTTTAAATAATTTATTTTTTCTTCCGAATAAAATCGCTTCTTTTTTGAAAAAAGAAGGGATTTAGTGGGCCCGCTGAAAAATGAGCCTGAACGATAGTGAAGGTTCATCCTCAGCGGGGTCATGACTGTAAGGAATGGGCCCGCTGAGATTTGAACTCAGGACCTCTGCCTTGTAAGGGCAGCGTCATAACCCCTAGACCACGGGCCCTTTATTACCCCTTGACAAAAATCTATAAAAATCTTTGCCCCTCTTCAATTGCGTATACAGTAAGATTTATATTTTCATCTCTTAAATATTAATTATGTTTAAAAAAATATCTCCTCTGATCCTGATACTCCTCATCCTTCCTCTGAGCGCTCCTCAGGCTACCTTAGGAAGAGATTTTTTTGTCGATCCTGAGAATGGACAGCCAAAGGTAAAGATAGTATATGGTCAGTATGCTGCTCAAGAAGATTATGAAAATGCTTTAAATATTGCTCAGGCAATCTCCAACTATCTGTGTTATGTAATATCCGAAGAGCCTCAGTATCTATGGCCTGAATGGAAAGAGGGAACAGCGCCAGACAATGTTGAGGTAGTTCTCACTCCGGAGGCTTATGGATATCTCTGGTACACCGGAAAAACACGAATATATGGGAATGTGGGATATGATGAAACCAAGGCACATGAAGAGATAAGATTCAAAGTAGATCTGAAAAACAAGGTAATACTCTATGTAAAGTATATCGTCACAAATATAAAACCTGGAGATGATATCCAGTTTCTGGGAAAGATGTATCATGTAAATACAATAGAAGAGGACAGAGTTAGCTGTGAGGAGGAGGATATTATCTCTTCCACAGGATCACCTTACTGGTACAACACCCTCTGGTATCTCAAGGTCTATTCTGACAGAATTGAACTTTATATGGAGAATATACCGATGAGAACAAACACACCGGTGACAACTCCAACAATCACTCTTGAGAACGGAGATAAATGGCTTGTCAATATAATAGTGAAGTGGAAAACTGATACCGAGTTTGAGTACACTGTGCAGTGCGGAGAGGCCTATGAACTGGAGCAGACAGAGAGAACAAAGATACCCATAGGTGTTGATCCCTACACAATGCTGATAAGAGATACAGAGATCACGAGAGAGATAAAACAGGAGTATAACCTGATACTTGTGGGAGGGCCAGGACTTGTACTCCAGCCAACAGGCGAAAAGAGAACAGCAAATGAGATCACAGAAGAGCTGATCCTAAATGGCTACTCAAAGATAAACTGGTATGTTTCCTTGGGAAAATTTGAATATATTGAAAGGGCCTTTTCAGATAAAGGAGTGATAATAGTCGCTGGGAAAGACAGAGAGAGTACCACAGTAGCTACAGAGCTGCTTATAGATAAAATAAAAGAGATTGGTTAGAGTTTATTAATCTCTATTGATGTCCCCAAGGGTATCTTCATTGCTGCTCTTCTAAGAGCTTCTTTTGCCTCAGGGAGAAGTTTTTCAGGAACATAGAGACTCATTACCTTCTGTCCCTTCTTAACTCTTGCAGCTCTACTTATGGGTCTTCCAAATGAGAGTCTCATTCCATTGCCATAACGATCAGCTTTATGCCCTGTAGCCATCGGATTCTCTCTCAGGATCTGGAAGGGATATACTCTGATCTTCAGATGATATCCATGGCTTCCTCTTTTCTTCTCAATGTACCTGTTAGCTGCCACTCTTGCAGCTTCCAAGGCATTATGTCTTATCTGGACATCATTTTTAACAAGGAGAGATACCTCATATGGGAAACTCTCATTGCTACCCATATCAAAATGTGTTATCTTTATGTGAGGGATCGTCCTTACATACTCTTTCCTTGTGTAATTTGGATTGTTTGTTCTTCTGTCTATCCTTCCGGGTCTCAGTGTTGCCATATTTATTACCTCTCTTATAGTCTTAACAGATCCATTTAAAAAGTTTATGTTCGAACTGCGTGAATGAGGGAATCTATATCGAAGGGTTTTTTGAGGAATCTTTTTGCACCGATTCTCAGTGCCTCTCTTTCCACAGAACCCTCCACTGTTGCAAAGATTATTTTTGCTTTTCTATCAATTTTAAGTATCTCCTTGGCGACAATCAGACCATTTTTAACTGGGACTCTATAATCCATTATGATACAATCAAATTTTTCCCCTTTGCTGTATGCCTCTTTGTAGAGCTCAATAGCCTTTTCTCCATCCACAACATATTCCACCGAGTAACCATATTTTTTGAGTATCTCCTTATACAAATCTATCATATCTAAATCATCTTCTACAATCAGAATTCTCAATTTTCATCTCCTCGTATTAATGTGTAGATATACTATAAAATTTATACTATAAAAATCTTTCGATTCAGATATTTACAGTTTTCAAAAATTCGATCTCTTTTTCTTCAAATTCAAAAAACTCACTGAGAGAGAGTGCTATTGGAAGATACTGGATCGCTACCTTTGTAGAACAGTGACACTTTTTTGATATCTTCTTTGTTATGCTCTTTTTTATTATCCTCTCAGATTTTGTTTTTGATAATTTTGTAAAATACGCTGGAGAAGAGAACTTTACAAACTTGATCTCTCCTTTTCTTGCCACAGAAACACCACAGCTCATCATATCCATGGCATAGCTCCAGAGTTTGTACTGTTGCCTCCTTTTTGTCCTCGAGAGATATATATCCGCCTTTGAAAGCATTTTATATGCTTCTGGAAGATCTGTTTTTTCATACACCCTGGGAAGATTCTCATCTATCCAGAGGAGTATCTCCTCAGGTGTTTTATCAATGTTCCATAATACCTCCCTGACCTTACAGGTTTTTCTTTTAAAGATCTCCACCAGCGCATGAAATATATCTGTTTTAGAATCTCTAAGGTTCTCAATTTTACCTATATTTTCCCTGTAATTTTCAAGATCGTTGATAGCTGCTCTCAAATTACCTCCAGAATTCTTTGCAAGAGCTATGATCTGAAAATCTGTTACATTTATCCCTTCTTTCTTTGCAATATCCTTCAGAACTCTGGCAATGCTTGTATAACGGAGTTTTGGAAAGTTTATCATCTTACATTTTTCTCTTATACTCTGAGATACCTCCCAGTACTCATTTGCAATCAAAATTATTGGAACTTTAGTTTCTGAAATTATCTTTGCGAGTGCTTTAACACCGCCTTTGTCCACATTACCATAAATATTGTCTGCTTCATCTAAGAGTATTATCTTTTTTCTCCCATCCAAGGAAAGTGTCTGCGAAGCATTGCCCACTATTTTTTCAATTGCTTCAGCATTTCTTTTATCACTTGCATTCATCTCTATGATCTCAAAGTTCATCTCATTCGCCAAAGCATAAACAGATGTTGTCTTTCCAACACCTGGAGGCCCATAGAGTAAACACGCTTTTTTATCCTTCCCCCATGTATTTATCCATGATATTAACTCCTTTAAGGCAGCTTTCTGTCCTGCTATCTCTGAAAATTTCTTTGGCCTGTACTTCTCAACAAACATTTATATCACAGTCATCTTTGCTATAAGAGCCTCTATCTGTATCCTTTCATTGCTTCCCTCCACAAGTCTGAAATCATGATCTCCTATCATGTCAATAATTTTTACCTTCTTTTCTTCATCTATATCGAGAGAAAATACCTCTCTATGCATCTGTCTGAGAATATCCTCCCCGGATAATCCATATTTCAAGAGAAGTGTATCGAGTTTATTTCTGGCCTTTAAAAACTCACCTTTTAGCGCAAGGTGCATCATTTCCTTTATCTCTGCAGGTTTTGCTTTTGCAGCAATCTGGTATACAAGTTCCTCATCTATATCCTTCTCAAGGAATGCAGCTGCTTGGAGTATATTTATCGCTTTTCTCATATCCCCCTCAGAGACATATATTATGGCTTTTTTTCCTGTCTCTGTTAGGTTCAATTCTTCATTTTCTGCGATCTTTTCAATCATTTTTTTTATTGCATCTTCACTTAGAGGACCAAATCTGAAGACAGCACATCTTGACTGTATTGGTTCTATTATCTTTGAAGAATAGTTGCATGAAAGTATGAATCTGCATGTTCTTGCAAATAACTCCATTGTTCTTCTTAAGGCATTCTGTGCATCTGGGGTAAGAGCATCTGCCTCATCTAAGAAAATTATCTTGAAATCTCCACCCATAGCCTTTGTTCTTGCAAAATCTTTGATCTTATTTCTCACCACATCTATACCTCTCTCATCTGAGGCATTTGTTTCCTGAAAGTTCTGTGTCCAGTACTCTCCAAAAAGCTCTCTTGCCAGACATATGGCTGATGTTGTCTTTCCAACACCTGCAGGTCCTGCAAATAGAAGATGAGGCATTGATCTGCTCTGAACATAGGATTTTAGCCTTGCCACAATATAATCTCTGCCTATTATCTCATCCAGTTTCTTTGGCCTGTATTTTTCAGTCCATGGTTCTTCAATCTCCATGGTTTAAATTTGATCTATAGATTTAAATTCTTTTTGAATCTTCAAGAACTCTTTCATACACCTTCAAAACTTTCTCAGCCGTATTCTTCCATGTAAAGTTTTTTACTGTTTCCAATCCATTCTGGATTATTTTTTCTCTTAAATCTTCATCTTCCAGTATTTTTTCTATTAAGTGCTTCAATTCTGAATCTTCTTTGAAAAGTAATCCATTATAATTATTTTTTACTATTTCATTAACTCCGGGGATATCTCTTGCAATAACAGGAGTACCACATGCCATTGCTTCCAGCAATACCACCCCAAATCCCTCTTTTTTTGAAGGAAGAACAAGAACTCTGCTCTTATTGAGGATCTCCTCAACATCCTTTCTGTATCCAAAATATATTCCTCCTATTTTTTCCAGATTTTTTCTTTCCGGTCCATCTCCAACGATCCATGCATTCTTCCATGCTTTTAAAAGGGTCTCAACGCTCTTTTCCTTTGTCAATGCACCTATGTACGTTACGCCCTCCCTTTTGTAATTTTTGGGATAAAATCTATCCAGATCCACTCCATTGTATATTATCTCTGTTCTGTTATATTTTTCCAGTTTTTTTCCGACGCTTTTGCTATTTGCTATAAGATAATCACTTTTTTTTAGAACATATCCACATACATATCCCCCGTATCTTCTTTTCATCATAATATTCACATCACTTCCGTGTGCAGATATCACAAGTTTCTTTCCTGTGATACCTTTTCCAAAAAGACCGAGAAGTCCGGGAGGAAGAATATAATGTGAATGGATTATATCTATATCATATTTTTTTATTATTCCTATAATTTTACCCATTCCACTTAACAGAAAAGAGAATCCTCTGAATTTTTTCGGTGCATACGTGGAAAAAACATTTTTTTCCTTAGAGCTACCGTAATTCAGAACATAAACATTATGTTCCTTCTCAAGTTCCTTTTTCAGGTAGTATATGTGTGTGGCAACTCCCCCAATGTTCGGAGGGTACATCCCTATCATGAGTATATTCATAGATCTAATTGGAAAAGGAGTTTTTAACTTTATTCTTTCTTTCGAAGGGAATTATGAGTTGTTAAAGAAATCCTTATATATTCCACGTGACAGATAATACACATAAGAATTTTACTTACAGTGCTGAAAAAGGATATACTCTGAATTGTGAAGCAACATCTATCAGCAATAACACAATTGGACGTCCTGTCCTACTTATTTTAAAATCTCTTCAAACATTTCTATCCATATACTCCAGTATCTCCCCTGTATATAGCTTCAGTTTTTCGTACTGCATCTCTGTTATTGGTTTTGGGTGAGTAATGTCATTTCTTATCTCATTTAACTCAATCATTCTCCCTTTTATCCATCCTATATTTATAAAATATTTTTCATAGATGGATTTCCAGTTATCGACATCATTTTTATAGAGAATAATGGAGAGATAGTGTGAGAAATCAGTGTAATGTAATAGAGGCTGAACTTTTTTCTTTCTGAGTATTGCTTCATTTCTTCTCTCTTCGCATAGTGTCTGTATATTCTTTGGAATGCCAATACTCCACCAGTTTTCGCCATACTCCTGTTTCAACGTTTTTACGAAAAAATCTCTGAGTTTTCTTTCGAATCTCGAGAGAATCCTGTAAGCCTGGAGATTTCTATTTTCCTCTTTTTCCAGGGAACTCTCTTTTTTGAGATTTATCTCATCGAGTATTCTATTTACCACATCCAGGACTTCCTTTTTTCTGAGAGGCTTGTTTATTATGTAATCCTCTCCTCCCTTCCTCATCGTCTCCACAGCGAGCCTTTCCGATCCATACGCTGTTATTATAACGACCGCTATATCCTTGTTCCATTCCTTTATCTTCTCAAGCACCTTCATACCATCAAGTTTTGGCAGCATATAATCCAAGAGAACGAGATCTGGCTGTTCTTCAAATGTTTTATTAAGAGCTTCCTCACCATCTGTAGCCACTATTATATCACAATCTATATCCTTGAGAATTGTTTTTAAAAGCTTCACATTGTCAGGAGTGTCATCCACTATCAAAATCTTATTTTTTTCCATTTAGATCACCTACAGGGATTTCAAATATAAACTTTGACCCCTTTCCGTACTCACTTTCCACCCAGATCCTCCCATTATGCATCTCTATAAAATTCCTTGTTATCGCAAGTCCTAAACCTGTTCCTCTGTACTCCTTTGTTTCAAGATCACCCACCTGTTTGAATTCATCAAATATAATGCCCTGATATTCCTCCTTTATCCCTATGCCTGTATCCTCCACCTCCACCCTGAGATTACTACCTGCTTTCATTGCTCTCAGATATATCTTTCCATTTTCTCTGTTGAATTTTATAGCATTGCTCAGCAGATTCAGCATTACCTGCATGATCTTCCTCATATCGCCTCTTATCACAGGATCGTATTTCAGCTCTGTGGATATCTCTATACATTTATCCTTAGCAAGAGGCTCCACTATCTTAATGCTTTTCTCAAAAACCTCGGAAATTTTGAAGTCTGTGAAGATCATCTCTGATTTCCCTGCCTCTATCCTTGATATTGTGAGAAGATCCTCTATCATATAGAGTAAGTTATCACTGTTTCTCAGGATGGTCTGTAAATAATCTCTCTGCTCTTCATTTAAGTTTTCATCATCCAGCATGACCTCTGTAAATCCTATTATCGAGTTCAGGGGAGTTTTTAGCTCATGAGAGATATTGGCCAGAAATCTGGATTTTGTTTTATTGGCCTCCACAAGCTCTTTGTATGAGGCTTTTAATTTTTCGTTTATCAGTTTCAGTTCTGCAGTTCTCTCCTCAACTTTTTTTTCAAGGGCAGAGTAGGATTCATTCAGTTTTTCAGCCATTGTATTGAAAGACCTTGCCAGGATCTTGAGTTCATCACTTCCTGTCTCGGAGATCTTTGTCCTTAGATCTCCCTCCGCAATTTTTTCCGTGGCTTTTGTTAAATTTACCAATGGCTCAGTGATTACCTTTGAGAGAAAATAGCTTATGGCAGTGGCAGAGACCAAAACAGTAGAGACAACAATATAAAACCCGAGCTTAAATCTTCTTACAGACTCAAGAATTATATCTTTTGGACTTGACATTATCAGAAACCATTTTTTATCCTCTATCTTTATAGGAACATAGGAAACTATCTCGTTCCCTGATATAGATGCCCCTGAGTTCCCTGAGAGAATATCATCTACAAGGTTATTATAATCCTTATGCAGATTTTCTTTTCCATCGAGCTCAGCACTCCATCTTTTAAGGGGATCTGGGTGGTATATATAGTTTCCGGAACTGTCTGTAAAGTACACTCTGGGGGTTGATGATTCAAAATCTGAGATGAATTCAGCTAAATAAGCCTCTAAATACACATATCCTTTTCTTTCCTCATTTATGTATATTGGAGCTGCAAAAAGTATTAACGGCTGATATGGGATCTCAAAGATCCCGTTGTTTCTTTTCAGAAATATATCTGAGACGTAAACTTCTCCCTGCTTTAAATCCGGGATATTAATATTTTCTGTATTTCTTTCTTCGGGTATTTTTTTATTTTTTACATATATTATAGTGTTTTCGTCTAAATAGCCTACTTCATGATAATTTTTATCAAGAGATAGCGATAAAAGAGAAAACTCAAGATCCCATCTGTCAAAGGGATGTTTTGTCTCAGAATACTTCAGAACTTTTGGGGATTTACTCAGAAAAAGTACATCACTCCTACAGTTATTGAGATAATTCTCTATCTTTTCAGCTTCCAAATTTGTGTTTTTCTCCAATTCCTCTAAGGACTTATTCGTAAGAGCTTTTGTTGAGGAGATAATACTGTATTCTCCTATAATCCCTATGGGAATCAGAGCTACCAATAAAAACGATATCAGGAGCCTATATTTGAAGTGCATATCACTCTCTTCTAAGAAGTATGATACTCTTCCTTTTATATGTTTTGGAGATCCTCTCGACGAGCCTACATCAGATGAGTGGACTCGGTGGGATTTGAACCCACGGCATCTGCCTTGCGAAGGCAGCGCTCTCCCGCTGAGCTACGAGCCCATAAAAATAAAATCAGGGAATTATTTTTTCAAGGGAGATATACTTCAGTACCGTCAGTGCTATATTTGATTTATATATTTTTATATGCTCGTTTCTGTAGAGATCCATTCCATTCTCAATTATAAACTTTCTGTATCTTCCCTCGTCAAGTCTATCATAGTAATAGTCAAACCACTCATTGAGTAGATCTGCTCTGAAATCCCATGGTTTCTGATTTTTCTGTATACTCTGGGGAGGATAACTCTTACCGATAACCCAGTCAATCAGAGTGTTTCTGTCAACATCCGTTCCACGGAACTCGATAGTGGGATCCATACTGAGTCTGTATATGGCCTCTGTATCTGCTATTATCATTCTGTCGACATTTCCATACTCCGCTACCACAGCATCATAGAATTTCTTCACATCCGTCAGAGCTGGAAGTACCTCCACATTAACAGCTTTTCCCTTTCCTGAATCTGTATCGTATATACAGGCTGCTTTTGCCACATCTCCTTCCTCGACTACCATCAGTATCTTCTGATCATCTGCTATATCCTTCAATCCCCTCCACACGCCAAAGGCTGTAAGAATAACTGCTAATACAAGGATCAGTAGAATTACACCTATTGTTCTCTTCAGTGTCCAGAATTTTCTCTTTTTTTTCTTTTCTTCCTCTTCCACGGTATCACCTATTACTTATTATTTCTTGTTATTTATATATTTTTTCCAAGAATTTCGGAGATTCCTGTTATTGATCACCTTCATCTGTGACCAAGCGTTCCAGAGATCCTTGCTCTTTTGAATCCATAAATGAACATCGCGTATCCTATCCCGAGCATTATAACAGTTGTCAGTATAAACGCCCTGAGTTCTGGCCAGACCTCAGTTAGAGTTGCATTCCCTCCCATGGTGAGTCTTGCAAATTTATTCACATACGTCTGTGGATGGAGATGGGCGATCGGCCGCAACCACGAGGGAAGATTCTCAATTGGGAAATATGTTCCGGAGACCAGCTGAGATGTCAGCCCCAGGAACCAGTTTATGGGATCTGTGGATGCCTTTGTTACTATCGTAAAGCCTGCAGCAAAAAGATCCAGTGCAAGCATCAGGATGAAGCCTGATATGAAAACAACTACAAATCCGGAATTAAAGTATATTCTTGCATTGAAAACAGCCACAGCCAAAAAAATGAAGAAGAAACTTGTTAAAAATCTCCATATTATCCTCCATGAGTTTGCTCCTATGAAGATGGTGATGAGTTTACATGGAGTTGTGTAGAGATTGGCAAAGTTAGCTCCCCTGAGGATCCCTGAGACGCTCCCGGTACCTATGAAAACAAGATTTGTGATGAACATCGCTATCACAAAGAACTCCAGAAATCTTGGAGTACCATACTGAGCTATATCAGCATTGAGAGTCACAAGTTTTGCAAAGATACCTATAACACCCACATTCACAGCAATGCTCAGAAACTGAGAGATAACGCCCCATCTCTGAGAAAAAAATGTATATCCTCCCATTTTTATGAATGAGTATATGACCCTTATCTCTGATCTCAGTTCAGTGAACATCTTTCTCTCCTCTATTGATTATATAAATAAAAGCATCTTCGAGGGAAGGGGTTCTTATCCTTATATCCTCAACCATGAAGTTTCTCAAAACACCAAGGATCTCAGGAAGATTTTTTTCCTTATCTTCAAAGAATATCTTCACTTTGCAGACTTCATTTTCCTGGATCTCCTCTATCCTCAGCACAAAGGGATCTAACTCTTTTTTTATCTCAGGATTGATTTCTTTTAATCTGAGTTCCATGATCTCATACTCCTTTGAAAGTTCTTTGATGTTTTCAGGTTTATCTATGAATTCAATCTTTGTATTCAAAATTGCAACTCTATCGCATAACTTCTCTGCCTCGCTCATGTCATGGGTAGTGAGGAGAACTGTGGATCCCAGATCCCCACATAACTCCTTCTTTATCGCTTCATGCACTCTTCTCTTAGATGGAACATCTAACCTTATCGTCGGTTCATCAAGAACTATAATCTTAGGCTGCACAATAAATGCCAGTGCTAAGTGAACCTTCTGTTTCATTCCTGCTGAAAGTTTCTGATACCATTCATTCCTCTTACCTTCAAGATCGAGGATCCTTAGTGCATACTCAATTCTTTTATTTATGAGATGAGAGGGGACCTTCCATAATTCGGCAATGTATCTCAAGTTTCTTTCAACGCTAACCCTCCATGCGAACAATCCCCACATCTCCCTTTCTCCCCCAAAGATCGTTACCATTCTCCTTGTTATCTTCTCATGATCCCTTATGGACTCATAGCCATCTATGTATATATGTCCTGAGGTAGGAATTACCAGTGCGTTCATTATTTTACAGAATGTTGTTTTCCCAGCTCCATTTGGACCTAAAAGCCCAAATATTTCTCCTTCTTCCACATCAAAATTAATATCCACTAAGGCAGGTAAGATCTCTCTGGGTCTTCTGAAATCCTTTATCATATCAGTGAATCCAAATGTCCCCCTTCTTGGGGGTGGGTAATACTTGCTGAGATGCTTGACTTCTATCATTCCCATATACCAGAAACGTATTCAGGAGTGTATATAAAGTTTTTGTGGAATACATCCCCATATACCAAAATCTTTTTAAAGAGAAAAGATAAGAT
>JAGGSA010000063.1 GCA_021159325.1 Methanomicrobia archaeon
TAATAGACGAGAAAGGTGATCTATTAGGCTACCGTGGTGTTGACAAAGACATCACTAAAAGAAAAAAGATGGAAGCAGAATTAAGAAAATCCGAAAAGAAATACAGAACAACATTTGACCACACAGGTACAGCCATGGCTATTCTGGAGGAGGATGCCACGATCTCCCTTGTCAATACGAAGTTTGAAGAGATCTCCGGGTACTCAAAGGAAGAGATTGAAGGAAAGATGAAATGGACTGAGTTCGTTCATCCCGAAGATCTGAAAAAGATGATGAAGTACCACAGAAAACGCAGGGAGAATCCTGAGGAAGTTCCAAAGGAGTATGAGTTCAGAGCTATCGACAAAAATGGAAATATTCGTTATATGTTACTTAATGTTGATTTAATCCCAGAAACAAAACAATCCATCGTATCTCTTATTGATATCAGTGATAGAAAAAAATTTGAGGAGAAGATAAAGCGTTTGCATGAAGTGGCAGCAAAAATGGAGAGTATAGAATCAGAGGAAGAGATCTATAAAACAGCCATTGAAGCCGCAGAGAAAATTCTCAAGTTTGGTATGTGTGTGATCATGATACGGGAAGGAGACTGTCTTGTTGTAAAAGCTTCTTCCGGATGTGTACCCCCTACAGGAAAAAGGAGTATGCTGATCACAGAAGGGATCGCAGGAAAAACTTACAGAGAAAAAAAATCCCATCTCACAAGGGATATGCAGAAGGAGAAAGATGCAAAACCTGCTATGAGTAATTACAGATCCGGTATAAGTGTACCCATAGGAGATCTTGGAGTCTTTCAGGCAGCGTCAGAAAAAACGGATGCTTTCAGTAAAGAAGATCTTGAACTTGTAGAACTCCTGATAGCTCATGTTTCCGAGGCATTGAAAAGGATAAAGTTTGAAAAAACGCTGAAAGAATCAGAAGAAAAATACCGTACCTCCATTGAGTCTGCTCCATATGGAATCGCTATGGTGGATCCGGATGGAAATGTCCTGATTGCTAATTCTCAGTTGGAAAAGATCACAGGATACACCAGGAAGGAGATACCTGATCTTGAAACATGGTTTGAGAAAGTGTATCCTGATGAAGAATATCGAAAATTCGTTATCAGAGAAAGTAAAAGAATCATTCCCGGGGAAGATCCCCGTATAAGGGAGGCGGTAATAACACGGAAAGATGGGAAGAAGAGGGTATGCAGATTTATATCCAAGATACTTCCTTCGGATACCAGGATTGTTTTTGTTACAGACATCACCGAACAGAAAAAAGCAGAAGAAAAATTAAAAAAGAGTGAACAAAAACTCAGGAGCTTCTTTGAATCCGCCACCGTAGGCATATGGTGTTTTAGACTGAGGAAACCTGTAGATATTACAGTTTCAGAGGAAAAAATACTCAATGAAATCTTTAAAGCGAGATGCGTAGAATGCAATGAAACATACGCAAAAATGATGGGCGCAACGAAAAATGAGATTTTGGGCATGCAGCTCTCTGAAGTCATGCCCAATACAGAAGAAAATAGAGAATACCTTAAAGCTTTTATTCGTAATGGATTCAGAATGTCTGGTGGAATCTCGCATGAAATTAATAAAAAAGGCGAAGAAAAATATTTCTCAAACTCCATGGTAGGAACTATCAAAAATGGGAAAGTTATTGAAGCATGGGGAACACAGACAGATATTACAGAGCTAAAACACCTCCAGCAGCAGAAAGAAAGAGCTATGAAGGAGATAGAATTCTATTCAGATATTCTGGCACATGATATAGGAAACATCAATCAGGCAACTTTTGGATATTTATATATGCTTGAGAATACGGAAGATGAAGAAAAAAGAAAGAAATACCTTAGAAGTATAAGAAAAGCAATAGAAAAAACAAGAAGACTTTCAGAAAGCATAAAAATTTTAAAAGAAATAGAAAGCATAGAAGTAAAAAAAGTTGATCTGAACAGAACAATAGAAAAAGCCATAGAAGAGATAAAAGATTACTATGATGGAGAGATAAAGGTAAACTTTGTGGAAAGGAAAAGATATTATGTCAGGGCAAATGAGTTTCTGGATAGAGTATTCTTTAACATTCTTGAAAACTCTGTGGAATACACGCTCAATGAACCTGTGATCATAGATATAAAAATCTCGGAGAAAGATAATCTCTGCAATATTTCCATAAGAGACTATGGTCTCGGCATCTCTAAGGAGAAGAAAGAAGATATACTGAACAGTCTTGAAACTCTATCAAAAAGGACAGGAATCGGATTCTACTTCATGAAGAAGATCCTTGACAGAGTCGGTGGAAGCTTTGAGATAAAAGATGTGGATCCGGGTACAGAGATACTCGTTACTCTCCCGATGTGCAATGAGGGTGGTAAGGAATGAAAATACTTATAGTGGATGATGAGGTGGATATTCTCACACTTTTTAAAGATGTTTTGGAAAGTGTGGGACATGAGGTGGATATAGCGATAGACGGAGAGAGCGGACTGAAAAAGTTCAGAAATAAAAAATATGACGTTATCGTTATGGATTACAGGATGCACGGAAAGAACGGAATAGATGTGGCGGAGGAGATGTTAAAGATGGACAGAAATACAAAGATCATATTTGCGAGTGCAGATAGCTCCATAAAAGAGAAAGCCTTAGAGATGGGTGCTGTGGGGTTCCTTCTCAAGCCGTTTGATATAGATCAAATAATAAAAGAAGTGGAAAAAATAGAAAAAAACTGATTATCTATATATACTGGATTTTGAAAATCCTTCCTTCACTTTTTCCCAGTGGTTTCTCTGTTCTTCGTCTACAGAGGGTTTTATCTTCTTCAATGCAGATCTGAAATCCTCCATTGTGACTCCATCTATCTTTTTCTTACCCTCCTTGACAGCTTTTCTCAGTGCATTCATTCCCGCTTCTCTGCAGAGGGCTGCAATATCTGCTCCCGAGTATCCTGATGTCTTCTCCACCAGATCATTGATATCCACATCTTTCAGCTTCATTTTCTTTGTATGGACTTTGAAGATCTCCTTTCTCATATTTCTATCGGGCATCGGGACATATATCATTTTTTCAAATCTCCCAGGTCTTAATAAAGCTTTATCTATTAGATCTGGCCTGTTTGTAGCACCTATGACAGTGACATCTTTCAATGAGGATATTCCATCAAGCTCTGATAAGATCTGTGCCACAACTCTTTCTGTGACCTGCGATGTATCCGTGCCTCTTATTCCAGCTATACTGTCTATTTCATCGAAAAATATGATAGACGGAGCGGCCTGTCTTGCTCTGGAGAATATTTTTCGTACTCCTCTTTCACTTTCTCCAACCCACTTTGAAAGCAGTTCAGGACCCTTGACAGATATGAAGTTTGCATTACTTTCATTTGCCACTGCCTTTGCCAGTAAGGTCTTACCACATCCCGGAGGCCCATAGAGCAGTATTCCTCTTGTGGGTTCAACTCCTGCATCCTCAAACAGTTCTGGATACTTCAGAGGCCATTCCACAGTTTCTCTCAGTTCCTGTTTGACCTCTTCAAGCCCTCCAACATCTTCCCATTTCACCTTCGGTACCTCTATAAGAACCTCTCTCATTGCAGAAGGCTCCACTCTTTTATATGCACTGTAAAAGTCCTCATCTGTTATTTTCAGATTCTCTATAACTTCTTTTGAAAGAATCTCATCACTTTTTTTGAGATCCGGGACTATTCTCCTCAGTGCATTCATTCCCGCTTCTCTGCAGAGGGCTGCAAGATCTGCTCCCGAGTATCCATGTGTTATATCTGCATAATGATCCAGATCCACGTTTTCTAATGGCATTCCTCTCGTATGGATCTGAAGTATCTCTTTTCTTCCAGCTTTATCAGGCATCCCTATCTCTATCTCCCTGTCAAATCTTCCAGGTCTCCTCAGGGCTTCATCAACATCCTCAGGTCTGTTGGTGGCAGCTATGACAACAACATCTCCCCTTGGATCCAGTCCATCCATCAGCGTCAAAAGCTGTGAGACTATCCTCTTTTCTACCTCTCCTGTCACCTCTCCTCTTTTGGGTGCAAGACTGTCTATTTCATCTATGAATATTATACTCGGAGAATTCTGTTTTGCCTGTTCAAATACCTTCCTCAGATTCTCTTCACTCTGACCATAGAACTTTGACATGAGCTCAGGACCGTTTATCACAAGGAAATTGGAGTCTGTCTCATTTGCCACTGCTTTGGCTAAGAGAGTTTTACCTGTACCTGGAGGGCCATAGAGCAGGACGCCTTTTGGTGGTGTTATCCCTAACTTTTTAAATACTTCGGGGTGTTTCATCGGTATCTCAATTATCTCCCTTACTCTCTCTATCTCTTCTTTCAGGCCCCCGATATCCTCATAACTTACACCTGTATATGCTTCACTGACAGGCTGGGGCTTTTCTGAGATAATTACCCTTGTCTCTGGAACAACTCTGACGATTCCCTTTGGCTTCACATCTGTAACGGTAAGAGGAAGTACATTTCCCATTATCTCTATGACTACAACATTTCCTTTCAGGAAAGGCATATTCAGGATCCTGTCATGTACATATGTTACAAAGCCCTGATCAAATCTTATCTCCTCATTTGGAGCTAATCTTATCTCCTTGGCAGGAATACACTGTGCTTTACTGATCTCGACAGTATCATCTATGCTAACGTCTGCGTTGTGTCTCAGTACACCATCCATCCTTGCCACTTCGTCATCCTCATCAGACATCCATGCTAAACCCACTGCCTTTTTCTTTCCTTCTATGAGGACAGCATCTCCAGGATTCAATCCTAACTTTTCAAAAATTTTTGGACTTATCCTCACTATAGCTCTTCCATAATCTGATTTATAAGCATCTCTCACTTTCACTTTCATAATATCACCTCTTTTCTTTTGGTAAACCTATCTCCTCATCAAGTTCCTCTGCTATTTCTTCTATTTTTTCAAACATTCTTAAAATGTCTTCTTTTATCTCAGAGATAGTTCTGATCAGATTTTTCCTTCTCAGGATATAGTAGTTACCTTCCTTTCTGAGCATTCCGGCCTCCATCATCTTGTTTATCTGATTCACTATGGCTCCTCTGCTCATATTTATCTCCTCGCATAGTTCCTTTGTCGTTGTAGCTCCTTTTTTACTCGTATGTATCACTATTCTCTTGAATACCTTGCACGATGTATCCTCTGTGTCTCTTCCTGTTGATAATCCAAGAACACTGCAGAGGAATTTTATGTACTTATCTATATCCCTCTCAAATGGAGGCTCTTCATCCTTTATTGTAACCTTAAATCTGACCATAACATATATACAATGTTACCCTTTAAAAAGTTTTCGGTATATCTTTTAGTTAATATCTATAACTTATGTACATTTTGATAATATATTAGACCGAAAGATTTTTAAATGAGTATGACTATATAGTTACAGAAAAAAATTGAAAGAGGTGATCAAGATGGATATATTTGATGAGATAAGAAGGATACAGGAGGAGATGGACAGGATGTTCAACAGCATATATGCCAGGCCATCACTTCCATCAAAGAGAAGTATAAGACCATTCAATTACAGAGAACCCTTACTTGATGTCATAGATAAGGGCAAGGAGATCCTTGTCCAGGCAGAGCTTCCTGGAGTTAACAAGGAAGACATTGAGATCGATCTCGATGAGGATACATTAACTATAAAAGCTTCAAAGAAGAAATTAATAACAGAGGAAAAGGAAGGATACTTCTATCAGGAAAGAGGCTACGCTGGATACTACAGAACAGTACCTCTGCCAACAAAGGTTGATCCTGACAGAGTGAAGGCCAAATACAACAACGGCGTCCTGGAGATAGTGCTTCCAAAACTCTCAGAGGAACCGTCAAAGAAGAAGATAAAAGTGGAGTAACTCCTTCTTTTTCTTTTTTTTATTGGGTGAAAAAATGGAAAACATAAAAGCAAAAGAGATACTTTCAGAAGATTTTGAGAAGATTGATTATGATTCTACTGTAAATGATGCTATAAAGAAATTCAAAAAAAGAAAAGTCCTTTATGTTTTTAAAGGTAAAGAATTCAAAGGGGTTCTTCTTGAAAGAAAAATAATAAGACCAAAATTAGATCCAAAAGCTAAGATAAAGAAATTTATTTATCCTGTTCCAAAAATATCCTTAGACACAAATTTAGTGAAGATAGCAAAGCTTATGATAGAAAATAACATCAAAAATCTTCCAGTTTTTGACAGAGAGAAAATGGTGGGGATAGTGGATCAGGATATGATCCTGAAAAAAGTGATTGAAAAAGAGATCGGTGAAAAAAGGGTAAGTGAGGTAATGACAAGAGACCTCAGGACTACAAATGAAAATGATATGCTTGCCAAGGTAATAAACATATTTCATGATTACGATATATCTCATCTTCCTGTTGTTGACAGCAGTGGAAAACTTGTTGGAATAGTAAAGATGTTTGATATTCTGAGAGAGATCATAGCTCCTTTGGAATCCATAGAAGCAGGAACTTATATCGGTGAAAAGAAATCCCGGTTGAATATACCTGTGAGAAAAATAATGAGCACAACTGTGGAAACAATAGACAGCAAAGCCAGAATAAAAGAAGCAATAGAAAGGATGCTATCAAACAGAGTGACATATATAGTTGTAACAGAGGATGGAAAACCAGCAGGTATAGTTACAGGAAAAGATCTTCTGGAGCAGATAACTGTACCGAAAGAAGGGAAGGGATTCTATATAACATTCTCAGGGATAGAAACAATCTTTGAAAGAGAGGAGATGCTTAAAGAGTTAGAGGCTGTACTTCAAAAATATGCCAATATACTGAAAAGTGGAGATGTTTTTGTATACTTCAAAAAACTGAAGGAAACTCCTCAGGGAAAAAAAGTTTATAACTGCAGGATAAGGATGGGAACTGAAGGAGGATTCTTTGTGGCCACAGATAACGGATTGGGTCCACAGGATGCTTTTTACCTCACCTTAGACCATCTGGAAAGAGAACTCTATCAGCACAAGGATATGATGATGAGCAGATCATACCACAAAGAGTTTCTGAAGAATATAGGTCTCTGGGAAGAATAATTTTCTCTTTTTATTATTTTAAATCACGTTTACTTCCTTCAGGAGTTTTACTCCATTTATATTTTCCACTGTACTCTCTTTCAACTTCTGAAGATAACTTTATAAAACATATCTGGGCAAATCTCTCTCCTTTTCTTATCTTAACAGATTTTTTGCTGGAATTGGAAACAGAAAGAGAAAGAACACCTATCCATCCGGGATCAACCCATCCAAAACTCCCTATCAATCCCTCCCTGCAAAAGGATGATCTGAGCTTTATATCCCCCACCATGTTTTTAAGACCTATTGTTTCCAGGGTTGAGAGAATGCTGTATTTTCCGGGAGGGATCTCAATAAAATCTTTTTTATAACGCCTGTCATCCATGATATACTCTCCTCCAAACCTCAGATCATACCCTGAGGGCTGAAGACTTTCCCTGCTGAAAGGATCTATTATGAGATCCCCTATTCTCATGTATTCTACAATATCTCTGTCAGAAAGAATCATTACAGTGTATCCTCCTCCGTAAAACTCAGTACATTATTCTTCCTTATCACAACAACACCGAGTTTTTTCTTGATCTCATCGCTGAAAAGCTCTGCATCTTCCAGTGATAGATTCAGCTCTGTATCATATCCTATGAGTTTTCCTCTTAAGAACCTCCCATCCTTCAATGCTATCAGGACATTTTTATTGAGACTCCTGTGCACTATATCAAAGGGCTTATTTTCATCCATGATATCATTTTATTCATCCATATAAAAGTTTTTTGTATCTCGCTCATGAGAGGGTGATAAGTTTTTAATCTCATGACACGATACAGCGAGAAAAGAAGCTTTTTATTTGAGACTGGATAATGAATCTCATGAAAGATGATATATCTCTGCTCATGGTAAGTTTTTTCTGGGGAATAACATTCGTTGTGGTCAAAGAAGCTATAGAATTCATTCCTCCATTCAGTTTTCTCTTTTACAGATTCTCAATAACATTTTTACTTCTTTTATTGGTCTCTATCGGGAGATTGAAGAATCTGGATCTTGAGACTTTAAAATCCGGAATCTTTATTGGAAGTTTTCTTTTTTTAGGATATGGATTTCAGACGGTGGGGCTCAGAGAGACAACTCCCGCAAACGCAGGATTCATCACAGGACTCTCTGTGGTGATAGTCCCTTTTGTCTCATCACTTCTTCTGAAACTGAAACCCCAAAAAAACGTTATCGCAGGGGTCATACTGGCAACTGCTGGACTCATCTTCCTATCGTTTCAGAGGTTTATGATCAGTTATGGAGATTTTCTGATACTTCTCTGTGCCTTTTCATTTGCGATGCACATAATTCTGGTGGGAAAATACTCCCCGGGAAAAGATACTTTTTTAATTACAATGGTACAGATAGGAACTGTAGCTCTATTCTCCTTTTTTTTAAGCTTTGGAGAGAAACCATTTGAATTCAATATGACTATATGGCAGGCTCTGATCATAACATCCTTTTTTGCCACGTTTCTGGCATTTTTAATCCAGAACTCCGCACAGAAGAATGTCTCTCCAACGCACACAGCACTTATATTCTCAATGGAACCTGTTTTTGCAGCTTTAGGATCCTATATCCTCTTGAACGAAGCATTTACACTGAGAAAGATTATTGGATGTATCTGCATCCTCACAGGAATGATACTCTCCGAGATAAAAAATAAAAAGGGATTATAAGAGTTCTTTTGCATTCTCCTTTAATTTCTCTATTTTCTTCTCAGATATACCAGATTTCTCTGCTATGTTCTTTGTATCAGAAGATAAAAGATCGTTCACAGTTTTTATACCGGCTTTTTCCAATTTTTCAGAGGTTTTCTTCCCCACTCCTTTTATTTCTGTTATAAGTATTTCTTTTTCTTTCTTTTCCTCCTTCTTTCTGGGTTTCACTGCCTTTTTCTTTTCTTTTTCTATTGTTTCTTTCTTTATTGGTTTTTCCTCTGAAATTTTCTCCTTCACAGCTTTCTTCTTTACAGGTTTTGGAGGCTTTAAAAGTTCTTTTAATTTTCTGATATTTTCTTCATAAACAGTTTTCCTTCTTCTGTCAACTAAAAATCCTAATTTTTTGGCTTTGCGTATATCCACTCCTGCTTCTTTTATTTCTCCTAAGCTGAAACCCCTTCCCTTTCTCTTTCTATCTGTAATGACGATCGGTTTTATCATGATTATCACCTTTTTAAAAATCCCGAGACTTCTATAAAAATGTTTTGATCATAGTATACCGATGTTGAGTACAGAAATTATTTCGTCATCTCCCCCATGACTGAACTCAAGAATCAAAACACAAAAACAATGGCAGAGTATAATATCACAGGAAGGAGCTTATAAGTACTCAACAATGATTTTTTATACCGAAGCATTTTTATACATGGATCAGATTTTCTCTTAATAATGATGTTAATAGTTTCCGATATAGACGGTACGCTTACGGACGGAAAAAGGAGAATAAATATAGATGCTATAAGAGCCTTAAGAGAAGCTGAAGAAGCAGGTTTTAAAGTTTCTCTGTGTACAGGGAATATCATTGGCTTTGCTCTTGGAGCTTCCAGGCTTATAGGTACCTCCGGGGGTGTGATCGCTGAGGACGGAGGTATAATATCTTATAACTCAGAAATCGAAGTTTTAGGATCGCTTGAAGAACCTTTGAGATGTTATGAATTTATAAAAGAAAAGGTAGATGTAGCACCAATTTTTTTACGCAAAACGGGAATTGTTGTTTATAACATAAGCGTTAACGAAATCCTGAATATTGCGAGGAAACATAATTTGAAGGTAGAAGTTGCTGATTCCGGATTTGGAATACATATAAAAAACAGAGGTATCAATAAAGGAAACGCTTTAAAAAAGCTTGCAAAAATTATGAACATAGATATGAAAGATACCGTTTATATTGGTGATAACTACAACGATATTCCAGCTTTTGAAGTAGTGGGATATAGAATAGCAGTGAAAAATGCTGTGAAAGAATTAAAGGAAAAAGCAGATTATGTAACAAGAAAATCGTATGGCGAAGGGGGAGCAGAGGCTATAAGAAGGATTATAAGAGAAGTCTTTTAACTCTGGAACTCATTGGGAATGTTAAAGGTCAGACTTGATGTGGGTTGATTTATTTCATTTTTTAATATTGGATTTTCAAAAGAATCAAGAATAGTTTCTACTCCAGAATCCATGACGGCAATACTTCCCGTTAGTTTATAAATTGATACTGCAATATGATGAGCTTTGTACTCAACAATCAGAATATACTGATCACTCCTGCTGTTATGGATGTGACTATTATTCCTGCGATCAATGCTCCGAGAGCTATTGAACAAAATGCTTTCTTCCTGTCCATTCCGAGCACATAAGCTATGAGTGTCCCTGAGTACACGCCTGATCCCGGGAGAGGAACTCCAACAAACAATGTCAATCCAATAATCTCATATTTTTCATATTTTTCATAGTTTTTTCTTGCCTTTTTTACAGCGTAACTGTAAATTCTATCTACGAAATCTATCTTCGTGATTATGGGTATCACGAAATCAAGAAAAAGAAATATCAGGGGTATAAGAAGTATATCTATTATAACACATGCCACAAAGAGATGATAAAGATTATAATTATATGCTGCTCCAAGGGGTATAGCTCCTCTCAACTCCACCCATGGCAGAACACATAAAAACAGTATCCTCAGTATCTTCCATTCTATCATTCCATCCTCTCCTCTATTATGATCTATTCCTCACTTCAACCACTCTCTTTCAATGCTAAGATAAATCTCTATTATTCTTTCAAACAGGATATCAAGCTTTTCTTTCAATATAAAGATTATCCCTGTTCCAACAAAAGCCACAAAAAAACTACCAACAATATCAAAGGGAAAATGAATACCACAGAAAACCCTGGCAAATCCAACAAGAAAGGAAAACATGAAGAAGATCACTCCTTTCAGATATTTTTTAAGAAATAACAATGAAAAACTCACTGCAAACATGGCAGTGGCATGATCACTGGGAAATGATGTTTCTGAGGAATGCCGAATCAGTTCCTTCCCCATGCCGATCATGAATGGCCTTGGATGGAAGTAGAAGAGAGAGATTCCCCATCCAATTATCACAGAGAACACAACAGATATAAAAATAAACAGTGCTGTTCTCTTATTTTCATCATCTTTTGATCTTTTGAACCAAAGGAAAACGAGAAATAGAGGAATAACGAAAATGAGATATGATGCCACGAAGATCATGCTCCTGTCCAGCAAAGAACTCCTTCCCGCAAACTTATTAATGATTATAAATAAATCGGAATTATTCATAACTTTTAAACCGTGAAAAGATTTATATTGTTTTCGGTATATGGGGTTTCAGGTGATAATGTGAAACTTAGAATTCATAGCTGGCATCAGGAAAACGCAAAAAAAATGGCTGATTACGCTGGATTTGAGATGCCCATCTGGTACTCTGGTATCAAAGATGAGCATCTGACTGTGAGAAACAGTGTTGGCATATTCGATGTCTCCCATATGGGTGAGATAATAGTTGAGGGGAGGGATGCTCTTGAGTTTCTCCAGTATCTGACAACAAATGATGTCTCAAAGCCTCCACCGATCTCGGCAACATACTCTCTGATACTCAATGAAAGGGGAGCGATAAAGGATGAGTGCCTTGTATACAATCTGGGAGATAAATACATGGTCGTCTACGATGCTGTAGCTATAGAGAAGATCTATTCATGGTTTAAGGTGTTTTCAAGATTTTATGATGTGAATATTACGAATAAGAGCTATGATATGCAGTTATATTCAGTTCAGGGACCTGAAACAGAGAATCTATGTAGAGATCTTTTTGGAATAGAGTTAAAGGATATGTGGTGGTTTCAGGCAAAAAAAATAAATCATGAGGGGATGGATATTATTGTCTCCAAATCAGGATACACAGGTGAAAACGGATTTGAAGTATTTTTTGAAGCTGATCTTGAATACTCCCTTGATTTATGGAAGGAGATACTTGAAAAAGGTGAAAAATATGGTATAAAGCCATGTGGGCTTGGAGCAAGAGACACGCTCAGAATAGAAGCTGGATACACATTATATGGGGAGGATACAAAAGAAAAACAGCTTTTGAGTACAGATATAGACAGTATAACGCCCCTGGAAGCTGGTCTGGACTTTGCTGTCTTTTATGATAAAGATTTTATTGGAAAAACAGCTCTGCAGAAACAGAAAGTTAAAAAGAGGATAATGCATTTCAGACTCAGGGAAAAAGGAATCCCAAGAGAGGGATCGAAGATATACACTGATAATAAGGAAGTTGGTGAAGTTACAAGCGGAACGCAGTCCATGAATGGAGAAGGAATAGGCTTATGTTTTGTGGATGCCAGTTTAAAGATCGGGGATAAAGTTTATATAGACATAAGAGGAAAACAGAGAGAAGGAGAGATTGTGAAACCTCCTTTTTATGATCCGAAAAAATATGGAGCATTTAGAGAGGCGATATAAATGGAAGTTAGAGAAGGTCTTTACTATACTAAAGAACATGAATGGATTAAAGTGGAAGGAAGTACAGGAATAGTGGGAATCACAGATTATGCACAGGAGGAACTGGGAGATATAGCATATATCGATCTCCCAGAAACAGGAAAAGAAGTTAAAAAGAATGAAAAAATATGTGATATAGAGTCTGTAAAGGCAGTTTCTGAGATATATTCTCCTGTATCCGGGAAGATCATAGAGGTAAACTCAGAACTGGAGGATTCCCCTGAAAAAATAAATGAATCTCCCTATGATACATGGATAGTAAAGATAGAGATTAGGAATGAGAAAGAGATAGAAAACCTCATGGACAAGAAAAAATACGAGGAGTATCTGAATACCCTGTAGATGAGGTTTTTATATGGGTTTCAAGGGGGGTATAAAAAAAGCATACTTAAATTTTCTTAGTGACAGAAAAAATATAATCTTTGGATTATCTATATTTTTTATCCCTTTTATTTATGAACTCTTTGGTCATATGGGAGTGGAAAAAAACATTATTCCATATACTCTTTCTCCCTCTCTTACAATTTATATGCAGAACCTCATAGGAACGGATGGAGTTGCAGCATATCTTGCTTCCTACTACTATTTTTTCATTTATCTCTTTGTTATAAGTGGACTGGCATTCATCATATTTTTCTCAAGAAAACCATGGGTGTATGCTCTTGCGATATTGCTTGCACTGACAGTCGAATCTGTAATCTATATCTTCTTCCCCCTTGCTCCACCCATGAGGACGGGAGCCGCAGTGCCGATAAGAATAAATATCTTTCATCTTTCCGATAATTTTGTAGCCCTAAAATACTCTGCATTTCCAAGTGGACACATAATGATCTCCTTTCTGGGATTTTTATTCTCAAAAAAAGAGAATTTTAAAAAGTGTGAGATATTTTATCTCGCAAATACACTTATCATGAGCTTTATAGTGATATATCTTGGAGAACATTATCTTATAGATATATTTGGAGGAATACTTCTTGCATTACTCTCTTTTAAAACCGCCTCCTACATATATCAGAAACATGATCTGGGTATATAAACCAAAAATTTATTAAAGTGCTGTCAATAACAAAAGGCATGAAAAAGCTCTTTGAAATTGACGATAAAGTATACGAAAGATACGACGAAAGAAACCAGCTCTTCTGTAGGACTGACGTTGATAAAGAATACAAGAACTATAAAAGAGAAGTATATGAGAAAAATGCAGAACTCATAAAGGAAAAAAAGCAGGGATATACAAGGATAGATTATGCACTTGATTCTGCTGCATGGACTCTTTACGAAACATATAAAGTAATGCCAAAAGATATGATAAGGGGATTAGGATATTATGAATGTTATAAATCACTTCCAAAATATGAAGTTGAGGATAAAAAGAAAATGAGTGAGATAATAAAAAGAGTAGCTTCCTTCTTCGGTGCTTCTCTTACAGGCATCACAAACTTTGATGAAAGATGGGTATATTCCTATGATTGCAATGGAAAGAAGATCGAGATTCCAAAGGAGTACAAGTATGCCATAGTTATGGGTATAGAGATGGATCCCGTTGCAATAGCATCCTCCCCCTCAGTGACATCCGCATGTGCAACAGCTCTTGGATACTCAAAGATGACATTTCTCATAATGCATGTGGGGGAGTTCATAAGAGCTCTGGGATATCATACGATACCCATGCTGAATGACACTGCTCTCAGCATTCCTTTAGCAATCCAAGCTGGTCTTGGAAAGCTGGGAAGAAATGGTCTTCTCGTTACAGATAAATATGGATCAAGGGTGAGGATATGCAAGATATTCACCGATCTGCCATTGGAGATAGATCCTCCTCCAGACTCTTATATTCTGGAGTTCTGCAAAACATGCAAAAAATGTGCAGAGGCATGCGAAGCTGATGCGATATCCTTTGATGATGAACCATCTTTCAATACACAATGCCCCGAAAATAATCCTGGTGTTAAAAAATGGTACCTGAATGCTGAGAAATGTTATGACTACTGGTACGAGAATGGTGCAGATTGTGCTACATGTATCACAGTATGTCCTTTCAGCAGAGTAAAGGAGAATGAACCAAAGGATTTCTGGGGGATGGATATCTAAGTTTCATCACTTTCTCTTTTTGAATAGTAAAAAATGTCATCATGAAACTTATATCCCAGTTTTTTAAATAATTTTTTTGATCTGTCGTTGTAATCTTCAATAAGAGCTGCATATATCTTTATTCCTCTTTCTCTGAGCCAGTTTTCTCCATACTCCACAAGCTTTGATGCCACCCCTCTTCTCTGATACTCCGGAAGAACAGCCAGTCTGTTTATCCAGCCTTTCCTCCCTTCGTGGTTCACTATCACAACACCTATCAGCTTATCATTTTCAAAAGCTCCGAGAAACAGTAGATGATCATCCCTCATCTGTTTTTCAATATTTTCTCTGCTATCTCTTCCGAATCTCTTGATCGGAAGACCTGATCTCTCCCATACCTCAATGATTCTATCATACTCCTCTGGATTCAAACTCCTCAGTATCATGGGACAGATTATTTCCGGGAATATAAAAATCTATTCTTCCCTTTTTCTATGGAAAATCTCCAGCACAATATAGACAAACAGAAGTGAGAGTACAATGAGCCCAAAAACTGTCTGTGTTCCTGTTATCTTCTCAGTGGTATAGTTCAGTATGAGATATGCAGAGGTAAAGCTCACAAAACCGAAAACAAATAAGATCAGATGATACCAGAAATGTATGGAGTTCTTTATATATGCTCTCAATGTATTTGAGAATAACGCTGTGAGAACACCCAGATACAGGAGAGGGAAGCTGTTCTGAAGAATAAATCCTAAAGCATAAAATATCGATCTGAAATTTATAAACGGTAACATCTCCCATGGTGTGGTGGTATAGCCTTTGTATATCCCCACGACTCCCAGAACACCACTCAATGCATATAAGAGATAATTGAAGTTCTCGATCGTCAGATAATCCTCAAGACCAAATCCCTTCATGAACAGAAATATTCCTGAAACTATACCTACCCCCACCCATCCGAAACCTGCGTTCCATGGAGTATTGTAAACTGTGAAATTTATCTGTTCTAAAAATGACGATAAAGCCAGTATCAGAATTATGACACCTGGAAGACCGAAGATCAATCCTGCTGTTTTTCTGTCCTCAAGAAGACTTCGGAGGTATCTCTGAAGTATGAAGTAAGTATCCTCCAGGCTCTCACTCTGCTGAACGATGAGTCTTTCCTTTGAGAGTATCTCGATCTTGGATTGAATTATCGGGATCACATTTTCATCCTCTCTGCCATCCGAAACGAAGATAACTGCATCTGCATCAAATCTTTTTAAAACTGCATCTAACTGTTCTGAGATTACGGCATCTGATCTGACACCCACCTCCTTATCACCTGTAACTGCAGCTACTTCTAAAGCCTTAAAATCTTCCTTATGTTCATCATACAATTTTATTGCATCGAAAAGCACATTCATATCAGACTCAGATGGGTCTTTTATAGCCAGTTTCACAGCAGTATCCAGAACCTTCTCCCTCCCCACAATAGGGCCCTCAATACCTGTCTTTATCCCTATATCATTATCCCTGTCCACAGAAAGAATCAGGACTTTTTTATCCAACTTCATTACCTCTTTTATATTCTATAGGTTTAAATAGTTTTTTATTTGCCCACAGTATTAAATAATTTGATACCGATATGAACTCTACTTCCTGTTATTATGTTTCCGCTTATTTTAATCTCAATCTACTGTGGAAACTCTATCTGATTTACAAAAAATATGTCATCAGTGCTTTTTTACTCAGCGTTGATCTTCGCATATCACAGTGAGCACTTCTGCGAGAATACCCACACGATTCCTGTGATTTATAATGCCATTTACAAAGATACTCTCATTTTTCCTGGGAATACATTTCTCTTAATACTCTCCTCACGCTTTCTACTTTATCTTCCTTTCTGA